>NZ_JBKFBO010000092.1:0-18645 GCF_053346215.1 Methylobacterium sp. A49B | reverse complement strand
CAAGACACGGGAGAGTCGGTCGCCGCCAGGCCTGCCCATCGCAATCGAAAGCGCATGCTCGCACGAGCCCGCGCCGTTCCCTCGACACGAACACCGATCCGGCCCCCGCCGCAGCCTCACACAGGCCGCACGCCCGGCGGGACAAGCCGCACACACTTGGCGCGGGGTGGAGCAGCCCGGTAGCTCGTCAGGCTCATAACCTGAAGGTCACAGGTTCAAATCCTGTCCCCGCAACCAACATCATCTCACCATCATCTCACAAAGCCCGCCGCGCCCATAAGCGCAGCGGGCTTTTTCGTGCGCCAACGCTGTCAAGCTCAACCAATTCGATATCCGCTCCTGGCAGGGGAGGGGGCAAGTCCGAGCTCATTCGCCTGCCTTCCACGAACAATTCCAGGCCAGAGCCACCTCGATGTGGTCCGCCTGAGATATGGCCTGCGGCCAGAACTGAGGGTCGCCGGATCGTGGTCCGGCCGAAAGGTGAGCTTCCGGATCTCAGTCGGCGGCCTGCAGGGCCGCCGCCACGGCGAATTCCTGGGGCGTTCGCCCCCAGGGCGGTGTGACGGCGGCTCTCGTTGGACTGCCGCCCCCACGTCTCGATCTTGCTCGACTGCGGGTGTATCCGCACAGGCGAGTCGCGTCACAAACGGCATCAGGCGCTGCCGCTGCGTGTCCGTCGCCATATCGTTCAGATGCAGCGCGAGCTGGCAGATTGGCCGGGAGAAGCTGGGCGGCATCGAGTTGACCGAACGGATGGGTCGATAGCGAAACCCGGCCGCCAAGACTGCCGCCTCGTTGATGCAAGTGCCTTCGTCCGGCCCGAGGAAGGAATGCGAGCCCCGGAGAAGCTTCCAGCTCGAGATATGATCGAAGTCGCTCATGGTGGCTAATTCCGTAGCCGCCCGCCGGCCGAGCCTCCTCCTAAGCACCGACATCCTCAACCGCTCGAATACGGCAGATTACTGCCAAGCTTTCGGCTGCATCCGTGTTTGTGATACGGATCACAGAAGGGCATGAGCAAATCACTAAGCTTTCCAACATCGGAGCGGATGAACCGCTCGGCGATACATTGGAGAGCGTGATGATCAGCAAGACCTTCAAGTCCGTGCTCGCTGCTGCCGCCATCGCGGCTCCGGTCGGTATGGTTGTGGCAACCGACGCGCTCGCCTTTGGCGGCCACTTCGGCGGCGGAGGCGGTCACTTCGGTGGGGGCGGCTTCGGCGGTGGTCACTTTGGCGGCGGTGGCTTCGGTGGCGGGCATCCCGGCGGTGGTGGGCACCCGGGTGGGGGTGGCGGCCTCGGCGGTCATCCCAGCGGCGGTGGTGGTTTCGGCAGGGGCGGCTTTGGCGGCCGGGGCTTCGGCGGCCGTCGGTTCGGCGGTGGGTTCGTCGGGTACGGCTATGGCCCCAGCGTCGTCTATGTGGGCCGTGGCTGCGACTACGGCTTCCACTTCAGCAACTCCTGGGGACGCTGCATCCCGAACGACTGAGTGCGGATGGGCCCGATCCGCGACATGATCCAGCCGAGCGCTTCTTCACGGCGCTCGGCCTCCCTGCCCGCACCAGATGCGCGAGCGGCGATCGTGAGGGCTTGCGCAAGTTCACGCTACAGTGTCACGAAAACTTGATTACCTCGCCGTACATCAAGTTTTCGCTCTGAGACATGCAGTATACCAGCCGCAAACACTGAATTCTTCAATGCGTGTACCCCCTTTGGAGGACGTTCGGTTACGCTTTCGAGCGTACCGTCTGCCCGCTGGTCACAGAGGAGCGACGAAAATGGTCAACGACGGCCCCCCTATCAAATTCGTTGCGATCTGGGGCGTGTTCGCCCTTCTGATGCTGCTGGGTCAGACGCAGCTCACCAGCTATGGGTCAAACATTGCGATGGTTGACCAGTCGGATCTAAACGCCGAGCCCTTCATGGTGGCCGCGCTGAACTGACGATCGGCACCCGGCAAAACGGGAACCGTTTCCGTTTTCCAGAAGCGAGACCGTTTCTCTTTTGGCTGCCGAGACGTTGGCTACGTGCATCGGCGGTGGGATGCGCTGATCTCCACGTCCGTCTTAGTCACCTCTCCCCGAGGCTAGGGGCGGACGTGGATGCCTGACGCCACTTATGTGGGATGACCCTATGGTCGCCCGGACCTGTGCAACGTGCGGCGGTTCGGGGATCCCGAGCCGGGCGCCGATCCGCTGGTGGATGTCGAGCCAGCGCCGGGCGGCAATCACTCGATGAGGGCCGGCGATGTCGAGGCCATGGCGCTCGACACGGCGGTGAGCAGCTTCAAGTCGCCGGTTCAGCCATCGTACCTATGCCAGCAGGATCATGAACCGAGCGGTATCGCATCAAGATAGGCGCTGGGCGGCAACGGCGATCTCAGGACGCTTGGGGAAGGCGGTCGGCATCAGCGCACCTTGGCGGAATGGAGGGGCGCCAAGCCGGTCGCCGCCACGATGTTCCCACGCCCCCAGCGCAGCGGCTCCACCGCGATTGCAGTCGCTTCGGCGCGCAGAGCCGACGTCGAGTCGGCCGTCACCTCCGGCAGTACGGCCTCGCGTGCCGCCCCCTCGCGGTCTTCGACATTCTCGCACTCAAGCGATGTGCTGGGCTCTGGCACGCCCGGCAGCAGGGCTCCGATCTCCTCGTGGCCGTTCAGCAGATCAAATTCGCCACCCGCAGCTCGCGTTCGACGGCGTCATGGAGTGTCCTCAACGGATCATCGTTGCCGGCATTGGAAGGCTGGATCTCCGGCATTGGGGCGAGCGGTGTATCGAAGACAGCGCGCGCCTCGACGCCCTGAGCCTCATTCAGCCCAGGGCGCCGCAGGAAAGCTCTGACTGAGCGGATCACCGCCCACACAGCCGGCTCCTAGGATGCTTACGCCGCCAATAGCGCCGCCCAAGTTCCCGCTGCGTCGATCTGCTTGGCACACACCAGCGTTCCGTCAGCTGAGCGACGTACCTCGACAATGTGTGGCACGCCCGAAACCAGCCGCACGTCCAACCCGAGGTCAAAGCCGACCCGGCCGTCGCCGATGCCAGCCGTGGCGAGGTCGGCGCGGTACTCGCTGGCAACGGTGAACGCCACCACGGCCCCGTCCACCATCACGTCCAGGCACATTGGAGCGTCAGGCTGCGCCGTGTTCTGCGCCCAGCCGCCCACTTGCAGCAGACCATCGGCTCCAACCAAGCACCGATCCAGCCATGCTCGCACAGGGCCCAAGTCAGTAGCCTCGCCCGACGAGATGGCGCGACGGGCCAAGCGTCCGCGCAACGCGGCAAGCTCGGGGCCGAGTTCGGCGCGTGGGGCATAGGGCACGGGCCTTGTGCCAGCGTCGAGAGCTTGGACACCGTCGAAGCCAGCGCGCACCCCCGGAGCGGCCAGGAAGCTCTCGGCAGCCGCGCCCTCGGCCACGAGCAGGTCATGGCTGTCGAGTTCGACATGCCAGTAGGTGAGATCGGCCACAGGCTCGCCGCGGGTGATGCTGGTGCCATTGACGAGATGACCGGCAGCCACGAAGAGGCCGTCGAGCCACAAGCAATGGTCAGGGGAAACGAGCAGGTCGCGGGCGGGCACGCCTTCGGAAAGGCCACCGGCCCTGATCCGCACTGGGCGCTCAGCCTGAGGGGCGGACAGACCAGGGTGGGCGCGGCTGCCGATCCAGCGGATCGGGCGATGTTGACCGGAGACGGTCACGACCAGATCGCCAATCGCCAAGTCTTCGACCGCGACCTGCCCCCGTTCTGTGAGGAGGTGCGTACCGGTGCAATAGCATGGCGTTGTGTTGCTGGGACCGGACCAACTTCCGAGCGTATTATCGTCGGCGGTAAAGCGCGTCCGTGTTGCACCTGCTGGGGGGTTCGATCCATAAAGCCGCGTGTTGGATAGAACGTACCGGTAATTTCCAGCCTGAGTGTTTCCGGGCGGAATATCCGTACTGGTGAACTGTATCATGTTCGGGTTGTCGTACTGGGTCGCGGTCAAGGTCGCTGACCTATTCGCGTACCCAGCCGGCGCGTCCGCTCCGTAATGCAGGGTGACTGTGTCTCCCGGAGACCTGACTTGGCCTGAAACGAAGACCGAGTAGGTAGATGCATCATCGATTTGAAATGAAGAGGCCGCTCTGCCGTCATCCGTTCCAAAAAATCCCGCGTTGTAAGCGGTGTTGTTGAAAATATAAGGAAGCGGCATTGATTATTCCCCCCGATTTAAAAGCCAAGTTTATCGTTTTGCCTAAAAATATAGCTGGGATACGATCGAGAGCGCAGTAGTTCGAGCGTTTCAGCTCGTAATATCGTGCTTTTCTGATCCAGCCCTATCATAGGCACAAAAGCACTCATGACTTAAAGGTTCGGAACGCACAATAGAGCAAACGTTTCTCATCGTGGTCTTTTTGATCTGTTTTCAAGTTTGGATTGATCATGTAACAGTTGAGCAACATTTCCTAATAGCAATGGCCGGAAAAGGATTTTTTGGCTTCGCAGGGCAGGATAATTCGGCAATGCACTTGACCGTACTTGCAAGTGACACGAGCGCCGATCCCCTGACCTCGCCGAACAGGCTCAGGGGCATGCTCGTTCGAGGAATTCGAGGAGCGGCGTGCCGGCCGCCGCAATGACGTTGCCGCGCCCGCGCCGGGGCAGGATCTGCGCCTCGGGCAACGTTCCAGCCGGAGCCTTGGACAGGGCGGTCTTGGTCGCATCGGCCATCAGTGACGCGCCGGCTGCACCGCGCCGCGAACGAAAGGCACGAATTTTCGCTAACCCAATTTTAACCGTTGCTTCAGTTCTGATTGAACTTTCAGATTGCAATTTGAATAGTACTGCAACTTATAGGGAGCGCAAACGAGGAGGAGGTACATCGTGCCCCATTGCATTTTCGTTCGCGAATACAACGGCTTAGAAGCACGTCCACCTGTCATGCTGGCCTATGATATTCCCAAACGCGACGATGCGGATGCACTCGTTCAAAGCATTGCGCGGTCTTACCGCACCAATGGCATCGATGACCGCAAGCACGTTCATTGGTTCTACCACGGAGACAAGCGGCACGAGATCTATACGTGGCCGCAAAGCCAAAGTGTTGCCGCAGCCGCCAGTTCATCCACTCATCAGGTCGAGGCGCGCTGCGCCAGCCGCCGCAAGCACGTTCCCGCGCCCACCCCACGGAAGCGGCGGCAGACCCTCCACCGCCAGTTCGTGTAGCGTCGTTTCGCTCACCTCCTCCTCGCGGTCCTGATCGCCACCGCGCATGTCGACGACCTGCGAGCCGCCGGTGTTCCCGGGTGCGGCCAGGGACGGCTCGGTGTCGTCACCGTCCTCGAGATCCGGGCAGCCGTCCATCCCGTTCAGCACGGCGTTGAAGTGGTCGGCTACGTCGAGGGCGGCTTGCACGCCGGCCTCGAGCTGAGCTCGCGGTTCGGCGCTTGCCAGCGGCTCCGGGCTCTCTGGCGCATTCGGCTTCGGGCGCGGTGCGAAGGTCAGAACATCGCCCATGGTCAGGCTCCTACCTTCTTGGCGTCCTGTTCGAGCTGGCAGGTCGCGCCGGCCACAAGGAACCGGGCCCGCGCCACGTCGAGCAGCTTCGCCCAGCCCTGCAGGTTCTCCCGCGCGTCGTCGATGGCCTTGTACAGGGTCTCGTCGACGCCTTCCCCGCCCCCGGCGGCTTCGCGGATGAAGGCGACCAACTCGGGCTTGCTCATCCGCAGCGTCTTGTCGGCGATGTGCATCCCGAGCGCCTGATTGCAGAACGTCTCGGCCCATTCCTGCGGGCTGCGGAGCGGCACGTCGGAGAAGTCGCAGGTGGGACGGTCGAGGGACGCGGCACCCTCCACCGTCAAGGGGGTGCCGTCCTCGGCCGCCTGAGCGGGCTCGGTCGGATCGACTGCTGGCCCGGCTTCCGGCTCGGCTGACCGAGGGCACTGGCTCCCACGATCCGGCACGAGGATGCCGACGACGGTGCCTACGATCTTCTCGCGCAGGTTCTCCTCACGGTTGGGGCCGTCGCTGGCGTACAGCATGCCGGCCGTGTCGAGGACGCGCAGAGACCGGCTATGCGCGGCGTCGGGGCGAACGGGGGCACGGCCTGCCAGGGCTCGATCGCGCCCGGCTGCTGCTCGTCCGGCAGATTGTGGTGGCGGTGGTCCGGTGGAGGGTTGCGGCGGCCGGTGCGGGCGCTGGTGCTGCGGACCGGAACGGGCTGTTTGAAATTCGGGATACGGGCATGGGTCATCGTTCGGGCTTGAGAGGGCTCGTGTGGGTCGGCTCGGTGGTGAAGGAGTGCGCCGCGCTGGCGCGGGTCAGGCCTGCAACGCGGGATGCCGGGATCGCGGGAAAGCGGGCCGCATGGAGACGCACAGCATCCGCCCGCCCGGCCCGCCGGCGTAGGTCGTCTTGTGCCCCTTCTGCCTCGCCCTACGGTGTCATCCAATCCACGAACAGCAGATAAGCGACTGAGATCGCCAGGGCGGCCAGAAAAGCGAGGCCGCCCAAGCCGATCGGGTCGTCACTCGATGGCATGCTCACGCCTGTCAGGGCGCCGCATCTACGGCAAAGCCGATCTGTTCCTCTGAGGGGAAGGCCGCACGTCCTGCATTTCGGCATGGCTCGGCCTCGAGGCAGAATTCGCGCCTAGCGGTCGGCGATGATTCCTGGCTTACTGCAAAGTGAACCAGATCGGCATCCGTCATCAGGAAGTCACCGAGCTGCCAGTGTTGAAAATCGTCGCCGTACGGCACGACTTTGGTTCCCTGCGCCCGTAGGGCCGCCAAAGCATCCTGAACGAGAGGATGATTAGAAGCCCGTTGTCGTTTCTTGCCGACCAAACCCTTCGTCCGTCGAATGAGCGCGAAAAGGGCGTCAGCAGTCATCGGACTCGCTCCCCATCAGCAAAGCAAGCGGGATTATATGACGGCTTGCAGAGATCGAAAACTAAATTTGATAGCTCTCGGTGCGAAAACTGCATTCACATAATGTCCCGAGAGAATTCCCGCTTTAGGACTCTCTGTGTTCCAACCTATCACGGCGGCCGCCCCTCCCTCGGCGGCAGATCCAATCCACGAATTGCTGCGCCCCTAGGATTTAACGACCCGTCAGCCCTGCGAGATCAGCCTTCTGTGGGCGATTGGGTCCCCGAACCCTTGAGCGTCAGCAGAGCAGCGCCGGGCCGTTATACAGTCGGTACCGGCGCGGCCTCGCCGTCGCGGTCGCACGGGGTCCGCTCCTATTCCTCGGGACGGGTCCCGCTTAGCTTAGCTAAGCAGTCTGCTCATCGGCAGCCGGTGAACCTTGCTTGAGCGTGGCCGTTAGCGTGACAGGACGGGCGTTGATCGCTTCACCGCCAATCGTCTGGCTCGGCGGCGGGGGAGGGGGAGCTTTGCTCGCCTCCGCCGCCGCGTTCTCTGCATTCTGAGCAAGCCCGCCCGGCCGGCCGATCCGGGTGGGCTTTTTCGTGCCCTCAGGCAGCTTGTCCAGACAGTTCGACGACCTCGCAGGTATCAGCCCGCTGCCGCCAGTCGACGATGCTAGCGGCCTGACAGAAACGCGCCTTTGGCGGCGTCGGCTGCGGCTTCACCGTAGCTGGCGGGCACAATGCTCTGTTGCTGTATGATCCGGCGGTCGTGGCCGCGACCGTCCGAAACCGCCTTGTGGAAGGTGACGAGGAACGTACGCATGGCGTGCACCCCGGTTCGAGTCGCCGGGCAGCTTAGAACTACGGACGACGCGCCGCTCCATCGGCTCGCACGAAGGCTCCTCGCCCCGCCATTCTCCGCCCCTTGCACCCTGCGAGGACATGAAACGCCGGCAGAACATGACCGGAGTGGCAGTCCGTCCAGTCTCGGCTCAGACGGACTTCCAGGGCTGCAAAAGCACCCCTCGCTTTGCACCTCCCGCGAGAAGGTTGAGCCGGTACAAAGCTTATGTTTCCAAATGTAACTTACGTGTGCAAGCGCACACGGATGACGGTGGCATAAGGCATTTCTGGATCAATTGCGGACAACATGGATTGGCACAAGCTTCAGGAGTATCCTGCCACACCAGTTTCGACGGGAGTCCAGCGTGAACAAGCTTGCCTTTACAGCCATCATTACTACGGCCTTGATCTCCCCCGTCTTCGCACAGGCCGTCATCGAGACGCCCACCAGCACCACGGTCATCGTGCCGCCCGGTGCGCCCGGCGTCGTCACGCGCCAGCCCGGATCGACCGGAGACGAAGGTGCCGCGACCTACTCACCGACGGGTCGCGCTGCCGACGGCATTGCCACGGACTCGGCGGCTGCCGGCAACGAAGCACAGCCCTCACGTCTCGGTTCGACTGGCAGCGGCGGGGGCAAGTAACCTCACTGCCGCACTCAGCCCACCCAGTTCGCCGCCGCGGACTTGTTCCAAGGCGGTGACCTGAGGTGAGACGGCGGCTGGCCTGCGGGCACGCCCTGCTAACCGCTCTTCCCGCATCCTGTACCTCGGGCCGCGTCGCGTACTCGGCCCCGGCCGTGAGGAACGGCACCGAGCCCCTCCAGCCCGTGAGCAGATCGGGCGGCGGAGCCCTCATCCGTCTGCGCCGCGTGTCGGCCTCGTCTTGGCTACCTGCGAGCAGCCGTCCGGAGCTGTGATGCCTGATCCACGACAGATGCCCGTCCTTGTGGTCGATGACGTACCCATGATCCGAGCGGTGGTCCGCGCCGTGCTCGAACAGGTTGGAATTAACGACGTTCACGAGGCCGCCGACGGAGCCGCTGCTCTCGCGATGCTGAACGAGCGTGCCTACGGCCTCATCATCTCGGATCTACACATGTTCCCGATGACAGGCTTCGAGCTACTCCGCCACGTGCGAGAGGATCGCCGCTTGCGAGAGACGCTGTTCGTGATGATGACCACGAAGGAGCACGCTCACTTCTTCACGACAGCGCGGCGAGCGGGCGTGAACGCCTGCCTGGTCAAGCCCTTCATGCCCGCGGTGCTGCGCAAGACGCTTGAGGACCTCTGGCCAGCCAACGGCAGCGGGCGCACCACGGGTTGCGAGAGCAAGGCATTTCTGCCGTAACGTGCTCTCGGCTTCGCGGTTATCGGCTCGTTCGCTCGTCTGCTTCAGAAGCGCGACGCCAACGCACGCATTTGGCCATTTGGATGCTCTACGCGAGGCCCCGCTTCTCAAGTTCTTCGAGCGCAGAAGTGATCGTCGATATCGGCTGGCAGGCAGCCAATCCCGTACTGGCCAATTTGGGCGACGTTTCTCGGACTTTGAGGCGGGCCCTGTCCCTCACGACCGATGTACTCACGAGTTGCGTATCCAGCACCGACAAGAGTGCCCGTTCAACATCATTCAGAGGCGGCGGGGCTTCCCAACTTTCAGGCGCTTCATCAGCGACGGTACGCATGTTGATAGCGTGCATGGCTCGACCTCCTTCGACCTCGAACATCGATCCGCCGCCGATGTCGGACCGGGGAAATGTCTGAAACTTGACTGAGTTTCTCAGTCTCTGCGGGCGAAACCGCGCACCCAGGACACGTGTGTCCCGGCGCCATCTCGAACGGAGACAGCCGAACGCTGGTCAGATGCCGGGCTTTCCGGTTCCCGCAGGCATCCTGCACCTGAGCCACGCTGCGTATCGGCCCGGCTGACACGCGGGTGAGATCGGACGCTACACCCGCCACGTGAGCACATCGGGGTTGGGGCGAGCGAGCAGACCGACGGGAGGCAAATGGCGAAGGCCGAGTGAGTCTCCGGTTTCGCGATGGCGTCCAACAACGGGCTGGCGTGACGAGCCAACCTCCATTGTTGCTCAGGTTTATGATCCATGCTGATTGACATCATCACCGGAAGGACACCGCACGGGCCCCGGTGGCTGAGCGCCGTGTGCGCCCGCCCGCAATCGCCAGGCGAGAATACGACCGACGAGTTGTTCATTATTGAATTCCCGGCCCTGGCTCTCGAACCTATCGAGCGTTTGTCTTGGACGAGGGTGGAGCGATACGCTCCGCGATTGTCCTGCAAGCTGAGATCGACGATCATGCAAGGGCGATTGCGGCGACGATCACCAACGCGTTCGGTATCGACCTTTGGGAGCGGGCGCGCCTTCTCGGTAGCGACCCGCCGAGATCATCGTGTCTGGCCTTCTGAGCCAGTGAACCAATCCACATTAGGAAGGTTGCCGCTCTCAGCGCAGTTACGACGCTCAGAGGATCACGGTGCCCCGTTACTTCTTCGACATTCACAACGGGGCGTTCCATCCCGACGATGAAGGCACCGAGTGCGCTGACTTCGAGGCCGCTCGGAAGCAGGCGATGGCGTCGCTCCCCGAAGTGGCCCGCTGGGAGATCCCGAGCGACGGTGATCGGCAAGCCTTCACCGTGCTGGTTCGCGATGAGGATGGCGTGCTTGTCTACACGGCGACGCTAACCTTCGCGGGCTTGAGGCTCGCCGGGCCTGCGGCTGTGTGACGAGGCTCACGGGCGGCAAAGCTGAGTGCTGTCTGCGGCAAGCCATGTGCCGACGATCGGCAACACTTCCGCCCAAAACAGAGCGACAACGTCATCATCCACAAGCCAGCGTCAGCAGCCCCGTTGGAACCGACGCCGGTTGGTTAATTTAATCTCAGTGAGAAATGCGCAGGGGGGCGTATGGGCTTCACGGTCGTGGAAGGCAGGGACGATCACGAGCTAGAAGACGCTGTACGTCGTGGCGTGGCGGAAGGATTGGCTCGGTTGCTGGGCGTGCCCCGGCATCCGGAAAGTATCCAGACGATCCTCGACCAGAACGCTCGCGCCGAGCAGGCTCATGTCGAGGCTGAGCCCACACGCAAGGCCATTGGGCGGCAATACCGCCCCTGATTGGCGTCTAACTGCGCGAAAGCTTAGCGCACGATCGAGCGGGTGGTCGCACGGCCGCAGCTCGCCCGGCTCACGCAGACCCCGTCAGCAGATGGCATCGCCGATCAATGGTTGCATGCAGGTGAGGGATTACGGGCGCGCTTCCAGTCGTCCGAAATGCCACCCGCTCGGCTCATGGATATCAGGGCCCTGCGGGACTGAGGGAGGATCAGCTGCATGCACATCAACTGCGACTGCTGCGTCACGGACAGCTCGGCAAAATTCGGGCGCCGACGCCTCCTGCTAGGGGCGGTCGGCGTCTTCGCTGCGACCGCCCTATCGAACACCGTTGCGCGGGCCGCTTCTCCCGTGGCCAAGACCGCTTTGGCACCAGCCGAAGCCCTCAAGCTCATGAAGGAGGGCAACGAGAACTTTAAGAATGAAGCTCCGTCTCTCTCGGCTAACGGGCGCGAGCGCCGCCTCGAACTCGCTCGCGGGCAAGCACCGTTCTGCGTCCTCGTCGGATGCTCCGACAGCCGGGTTTCCCCCGAGATCCTGTTCGGGCGCGGGCTTGGCGAACTGTTCATCGTCCGGAACGCCGGCAACACGGTCGACACAGCGGCGCTGGGCAGCATCGAATATGCGGTCGGCGTCCTTGGCGTCCCGCTCGTCGTGGTGCTCGGGCACCAGTCCTGCGGCGCCGTCGCAGCCGCGGTCGACGTGGTGCAAAAGAACGCGACCTTCCCGGGTGTCATTGGCGAGATGGTGCAGCCGATCGTGCCCGCCGTGCTGGAGGCAAAAAGCCAAGGCGGCGACCTCCTTGAGGCCTCCGTGCGAATGAACGCCCGCCGCGTAGCGAAGCGGCTGACGACCCAGAGCCTCGTGATCAAGGACGCGCTCGACACGGGAAAAGTCAAAGTCGTGGGAG
This sequence comes from Methylobacterium sp. A49B, assembly GCF_053346215.1. Classification (NCBI taxonomy): domain Bacteria; kingdom Pseudomonadati; phylum Pseudomonadota; class Alphaproteobacteria; order Hyphomicrobiales; family Methylobacteriaceae; genus Methylobacterium; species Methylobacterium sp. A49B. The sequence continues at coordinate 6,906 of NZ_JBKFBO010000092.1, read as the reverse complement.
CGCGTTACGGCCTCTCGGATGGCCACGTCGAGTGGATGGAAGACATCTGAAACCCAAGCGAGCTTGGCCAGACTCGATCAGCAACGAAGTTAGAGGCCGGAATGCAGCCCGTCGGCAAACTCCGGCCTCGCGCACGCCCCGACCGCCGCCGCGGCTGGTGGCGCGGGACAGCCGACCCCGATGTGTAGCGCCACGTCTCCACAGGACCACGTTAAAACGTGGTGACGCGATCCCGTTACCAGTTTCCGCGTAGTAGGCTAAGGTCCGATAAGAAGAGATTATCGGACATCAGAAGTCAGTATGGCATCGACGCTGCCTCGCCTCGCCTTCTCGCACGCCGGGCAGGATTTCATCGTGAAGGCGCGGCCAGTGGCGGACGGCATCGAGGTGCGTGGCTTCTGGCACGCTCGCTCCAGGGGGCGAACGCGTTTTATCGTCGTCGTGCCGGCTGAGGCCATCGAGAAGGCCCAGCGGCCCGATTGGGCCGACCCGGTGCAAGCCGCCTTGAAACTCGTGCGAAATCAGATCGTGTCGGCGATCGATGAGGGCGAGCCGCTGGTCGAGGAACCTCAGCAGTGAGCACCGAAGCCGTCCTCCCCTCACCGACCGGACTGCAGGCCTTCGCCGGCCGGGCGCGCGGGTACGCCGATCAGGCGCGAGCCGAGAACACCCGCCGGGCCTACGCCTCGGACGTCCGGGCCTTCGCAACCTGGTGCGACGCGCGGGGCGAGGCCTCCCTGCCGGCCCGCCCCGCCGCCGTGCTGGCGTACCTGATTGACCACGTGTCCACGTTGAAAGTTGCCGCGTTACAGCGTCGGCTGGCGGCGATCCGCGAGCAGCACGCCGCGGTCGGGCTCGCCCTCGACACCTCGTCGGCCGCGTTCCGAGTTGCGTGGCGCGCCATCAAGCGGGCGCACGGTCGACCGGCAGCCAAGACGCGGCCCCTGATGACGGCCGATCTCCGACGTGCCGTGGCGACTCTGCCCGACACCCTGGCCGGCCGCCGGGACCGGGCGCCGATCCTCGTGGGCTTCGCGGCAGCGCTGCGCCGGTCCGAGCTTGCGGGTCTGGAAGTCGCCTGCAGGGATGGCTGCGCGTGGGTCGAGGGGCGGCCCGACGGCTTCGTGATCCACCTCGGCCGCAGCAAGACCGACCAGCAGGCCGAGGGCGCCGAGATCGGCGTGCCCTACGGCTCGAATATGGAGACGTGCCCAGTGCGCAGTTATCGCGCGCGGATCAATGCAACCCGCCTTGAGGAAGGGCCGGCGTTCCGTCCCATCGACCGATACGGACATATCGGCTTCAAGGCGGTGACGGACCGCGCCGTCGCGCGGATCGTTCAGCGCACGGTCGAGGCCGCCGCACTGGCGGGCAGACATTGCGTGACAGCGGGATCACGGGTCAACGTGACGACGTGATCACCTTACAAAATGGCCTTGGAATCGTCCTCGGCAACGTACCGATCATCGCGCTCGCACTCGCTGTCGCTCTGCCTTTTTATAAAGGACGCGTGCCTCACGCCGAGCGCATGCTCGCGTGGCTGCTCTTTCTTGGCCTGGGTCTGCCGATGATCTGGGCGGCCTACTACCACCTGCTCCAGCCAGATATGGCGGCGCGGCTGATCGGCTGGGCACCCAGCCCGTTTCAACGCGAGGTCGGTTTGGCTGACCTCGCGATGGGAGTGACGGCCTGCGTCGCCAGCACTCAGCCGCTGCCCTTCAAAGCCGCCATCGTCTGGACCTTGGTCATCGCGCTCGGCGGCGATGCTGTGGGGCACATCCTGGAGATCCTGCGCACGGACAATCTCGCTCCCGGTAACGCCGGTTCGATCCTGTGGTGGGATATCCTGGCGCCCTTGTACGGATTGATCTTGCTCTTCGCTGCCAGCCGGGCTCCAGCACGATGATGAAGCAGCTAAGCACGCTCTTCCTTGTGGCCGAGCGCGGCGCCGATCTCGCCAGCATCATGGACCAGAGCGGCCACCGCGATCTGCGGACCGTGGTTGGCTACATCCGGCGGGCTAACGCCTTCAAGGGGCACAGTGGGAGCGGGTTTCCGTAGGCCATCTGTCGCCGGTGGCGATTTCAAGCGTTCTCTGAGGCCAGCGCTCTGGCCGCCACAGGGTGCTTCAAGAAACCGATGTGGTCCGTGCCGCTGCCACCTTCAGCCAGCCAGCAGTGGTAAGATGGTGACGGGAGCCAACAGCTCAAACAAAGGCCACGTCGAGATGCTGGTCGCTCTTGCTCACGATCTCGCAGAGCCGGGAAAAGCCATCAGCCTCGATCAGCAACTTGAACCTTTCCGGAACGCCCGCCGTTGTGACGATCTTCAAGCCGGCGCTGTCGTCGGACAGGCTGCGCACCGTGCAATCGATGGCGGATCGCCCTGCGTTGAACGAGATCTGACCTGACTTGAGCACGCGGCGGCGGATGTTCTGCTGCGCGATGGCGACAGGCTTCCATTCCATGCACCTGTTTCGACCGTCATCCTTTGCCGAATAGAGCGCCGCATCCGCGTTCTGCAGCAGCATGTCAGGATCGGCGACAGACCCGTTGAGGGCCGCCACACCGAAACTCGCTGTAATCCGGATGGGCCTGAGGGGCGTCGGGATGTCGAGGCGCGCAATAGCTCCGCGCAGCTTTTCGGCCACCTGCATCGCGGATGCCAGTCCTGTATGCGGCAACAGGATAGCGAACTCCTCTCCACCCAGACGCCCGAAGGCGTCAGATTTACGAAGTTCGTCGCGACACACCCCGGCCACCGCCGACAGTACCCTATCGCCGACGGCGTGTCCGTGCCCATCGTTCACGGACTTGAAGTGATCGAGGTCGAGCATAATGCAGCTGAGTTCGTGCTTATGCCTCACAGCGAGCGCGAACGCGCGGCTGAACTCATCGCGGAAAGCTCGACATGATAGTGCGCCGGTCAGTCCATCCGTCATAGCAAGCACTCGCAATTCGAGTTCGCTCATGACGATGCGTGCGAGGTCGGAAAGCGTATCCAACTGATCGGCGGGGAACGTGCGCGGGTTCGTATCCATCGCGCAGAGCGTGCCGATGCAATACCCCTCCGAGGTACGCAGCGGTGCGCCGGCATAGAACCGGATATGCGGCTCACCCAGAACGAAAGGATTGTCCGCGAACCGCACGTCGGCAAGCGTGTCTGGCACGATGAGTGGTCGAGCTTCCCGAACGACTATGTCGCAGAGGGCCGGACCCTTGGACGTCTCGGAGGCTGAAACCCCCTGGCGTGACTTGAACCACTGACGGTGACCATCGATCAAGGTGATGGTCGACATGGGAACATCGAACATCCGACGTGTCAGCCGCGTGATGCGGTCGAATGCCTCTTCGGAGGGCGTGTCGAGGACATCGTAGTAGTCAAGGCTGGCCAGTCGAGCCTGTTCTTGGATCTGGGTCTGAGCCGACATGGCACATCCTCGGATGCAAGGGTCAAACTTCTTTGATGGCGGCTAAAGATTTACGAAATATGACTCTGGACGGAGCTGTTGAAAACTTCTTCAACACATCTCACATCGCGCCATCGATTTGGCCGGGCCACGCGACGCGCCGAGTCACCTTCACTGCGCCCCAGCCAAGCCGTGCGGTTGGAGAGCGTATGCCTGCAGGCAGCAGGAGAGTGTGGGCCGGATCCCGTGATGACGTGGTTCGGCCCTGTGCCGTTCGGCGTTCAAGTCGGAGCGACGAGACTAAGGTAGCACGCATTTATTGATGAGGAGGTGCGGTCGTTACCGAGTATGTCCTTGAGTTTACAATTAGTAAATAATTTGGAGAGCTTGCACTGCTTTAAGTTGCGCCACCTGAACTGTCGGCCTTCCGCGCGCGACCACCGCGCTTCGGCCTCTCCGAGATAGCCTCAGCCGGCGTAGCAGCCTTCGGAGCGGCCTTCTTGCGAAGCTGGCCAAGGCCGAGGCTGCGGGCCAAGCTTCGGAGGCTGTCCCTCCTTCAACGGCACCGACACGTCGTTGGAGCCCCGCCCTGCAGGAGTGGCTGCAGATGCAGCAGCTCGCCCAGGCGCAGGGCCAGGGCTGCATGGGTCAGGGCATGAGCCACGAGGTGCCGCAGGCGACCCCGCCCGGGTTCACCGGCTACCAGCCCCGGACGCCGCCGACGGGCACGCCGACTCCGGTGGTGCAGCCGCAGGCGCAGGGGATCGCCTCCGCGGCCCTGAACGCGCTCGGGCCAAACAGCGCCGAGGCGGCCACCATGGACCCCGCCGACATCCGGGGCCGGTTCATCTCGACCCTGCAGCAGGGCGGTCCGACGAACCCCGACGGCCTCGGCGCGGTCGCGGCCTGCGCGCAGCACGAGAGCCGGTATTCGCCCTCGAACATCACCGGCTCGTGGTCCGATCCAAGCGAGAGCGGGCAGGCGGGCCAGTCCGGCGGCATCCTGTCGTGGCGTGCTGACCGGCTCGCGAACATGAAGGCCTTCACGCAGGGCGCGGCCGACCCAGTGGTGGCGCAGGCGCAGTTCACCCTCGCGGAGAACCCCGCGCTGATCCGGGCACTGCAGAACGCCCAGAGCCCGCAGGAGGCCAACGCCCTGATGGCCGAGGCGTGGAAATTCGCAGGTTGGAACCGGCCCGGCGGTGAGAACGCGGCCCGGCTGGCCACCCGCAGGCCTACGCCAACAGCTTCGGCGGCGGGCAGGCCCTACCGGCCGGGGCGGCTCCCCGTGGCGGTTCGATGGGTTCGACGGCGCAGCGGGGCGGCTTCGGCCTGGGTGGCGTTGTAAGGCAGTGTGCGGCCGTGCCGGGCCAGTCCTCGCCCATGCCCGGCGTCGCGTCCCTCTTCCGCAGCAGGGACGAGAAGTCGACGCTCATGCGCAAAATCCGGCGTACGCTGAGCCTTCCCGCAAGCCAGATGATCAGCGTGACTGCGCCGGCGAGATCGCACCGAGGCCAATAGCGATAGACCCCGGTGCTGCTCTGCCGGCGCGGGGCTAACGACCGGTCGCTGAGCGCAATTTGACGCAGGTTGATTAAGAAATTCTGCACCGACCTTGAGACATGTGGAAAAACCGCAATCAATACAATTTTAGTCCTGCGTCCTCAGTATTAATCGCATGCAGTATCAGTTGCGGGTCGCTCGCCGTCGCACCTCCGGCGGAGTGGATACGGAATTCATTTCGCTAGATGCCGCTGATGAGGCAGCCGCCATCGCCAGCGCGTCAGCGTTGACCGAGCAATTGCTGAGCGGTCAGCCGGGTGTGGCCGTGCTGAGTCATCCAGCCTTCGGTATCATCTGGACGCACCGCTACAAGATGCCTCCGATGCCCCCGTATTAGCTTCGACATCGGGGTGTCAGGCCGTCCGCACTGTCTGCATCCGCAGCCGCTCGGCCTCCTCCCGCCACGCATCCCGCTCGGTCCGCATCGCCTCGAGGAGGGCGTGCATGTTGCCGGCGTCGATGGCGGTTTCCACGAGCATGTCCTGGGCAGAGGCTAGTTGCTCGCGCAGCTCAGCGTTCTCAGCCGCCAGCGCCACGAGGAGCGCGGTCGCAACATCGCTCATCCGGACCCCAGCGCCACCCTCAAGCTACGGCGTGTAGCGCCCCCGAGGCTGGGCAACAACGGGTATATGATGAGCTCCTTTGGTTCCAGCCTCGCGATCACCCGCAGGGCCTCCAGAGCTTGCCGCCGACCGTCCTCCGTTCCGATCTCAGACCACAGGTGCGGGCACTCGTTTCGCTAGCGGCCGATCCAGGCGGAGGGGCCGCGAAAAAGTGTTCTATGGGGACACCGAGCGTGTCCGCGATCCTCCTGAGCGCCTCGTACGCCGGCGAGTTGGATTTGCTCATCGTGGGTCACGCGGCAGGTCGAGATAATTGTCTACAATCACCGACAAATTTCGGGTGCCTCAGGCCCCTATTGGAAGTTACAATTCGACAACCTGACGGCATGATTGGTATTGTCGACAAAGTGGCAATTGGCTCCTCGCGCGAGAGCAGGGCACTGGCCCCTGGAGCTTTCTGAATGATCTTCGTCACGGCAGCAGACGGCGAGGTGACTTACGTCAGCCCAGACTGGTGCGCGTTCACGGGTAGAGACGCCGCTTCTGCAACTCGGCATGGCTGGCTGGATGCCGTGCATCCGGATGATCGTGAGATCGCGGTCAATTTCCTGCGCAGTGCGCGTGACCAGCAGTGCGAGTACAGCTTCCGCCATCGTCTATGTCGAGCTGATGGGAGCTACGCCTGGGTCGCCGGTGGCGCGATTCCTTCATTCGGACCGCCAGACCGTACCTTTCTCGGCTATCTCGGCTCGCTGACCGAACTCAGCTCCAGTGGTTCGGAACCGCTGGCCGCCTACGGCACACTGCAGCGGTACATCCCGCCACCGCCGCATCCGGCGACGACCCCCAATTCGGCGCTGGAACTCGTCGCCGATCACCTGCTGATGGCACACAGCCTCGTCGAGGAGGACGGCTCCAAGGAGATGCTGCCGGTGCTGCGGGAAGCGCTGATGATGGCGGGCAGGCTACTGGCGCGGAACATGAAAGCGGCGGATCCGAGCGACCGCTTCCATTAGGATGCCGTGTTGCCGGGTGCTGGCCCGCCTAAGACGCGCCGCTCGGTATCCAAGCCGCCTTTCTGGGATCTACCCCGAATAGGAAACACCCCAGGAGCAGGTGCTCCCAGGGTGTAGCCGACCTCGCGGCGAGTTTGATCGGGCTGGGGATGCGAAGGTCAACCGGACGGCTGCTCTTCGGCGGCGAGCGGCGATGGAGAGGACCAACACTCCTCACCCCGTAACCGCAACTCCCGGGACAGACACCGGGAGCAGCTCGACCGGATCTCAGTACGAGCCGAACTTGTAGTTCAGGCCGGCGCGGACGACGGCGAACTCGTCGGCGCGTCGTCCGATCGGGCTGTAGACGGCCGGG
>NZ_JBKFBO010000091.1:0-49491 GCF_053346215.1 Methylobacterium sp. A49B | reverse complement strand
CTCCAAGCAGCTGATCAACGTGCTGCAGACCGGCTCGGCCAACCTGACGAACGCGGACCTGAACCAGGAGGCGGCGAACTCGCAGGCGCTGTCGACGCGCCAGTCGATGGGCATCTCGGCGCTATCGCTGGCCAACTCGGCCCAGCAGGGCGTGCTCCAGCTCCTGCGCTGATCGCGGCCGCGCGCGCCGCGCACGCAAGACCGGCCGGCCGGGGCGACCCGGCCGGCCTTTTTCGTGCGCGATGCCGGCGGCCCGCGGCGGTCCCAGTATTCCCCACCCGGGCGCGATGATAGACCATCGGGCGCCGCGCCTCCGGTCGGCCGGCAGCGGAACGGTTCGGCGGGGACGCGACCCGCGCCGCGACCGTCGCCACCCTCCTGCTTCCGTGAGGCCGCATGACCATCGTCACCACGATCGAGGATCTGCGTCGCGTCGCCAAGGCCCGCGTGCCGCGGATGTTCTACGATTACTGCGATTCCGGTTCCTGGACGGAATCGACCTATCGGGCGAACGAGGATGATTTCGCCGCCATCAAGCTGCGCCAGCGCGTGGCCGTGGACATGACCGACCGGTCGCTCGCCACCACGATGGCTGGTCAGGCCGTGACGATGCCGGTGGCCCTCGCGCCGACGGGCCTCACCGGCATGCAGCGCGCCGACGGCGAGATCCTGGCCGCGCGGGCCGCGGAGGCCGCCGGGGTGCCGTTCACCCTCTCGACGATGAGCATCTGCAGCATCGAGGACGTGGCCGAGCACGTCACCAAGCCGTTCTGGTTCCAGCTCTATTTCATGCGCGACCGCGCCTTCAACGACCGCCTGATCGACCGCGCCAAGGCCGCCGGCTGCTCGGCGCTGGTCCTGACCCTCGACCTCCAGATCCTCGGCCAGCGCCACAAGGACATCCGCAACGGCCTCTCGGCGCCGCCGCGCTTCACCCCCGCGACGCTCATCGACCTGATGACCAAGCCGCGCTGGTGCTGGCACATGCTCCGGACCCAGCGGCGCACGTTCCGCAACATCGTCGGCCATGTCGAGGGCGTGGCCGACACCCGCTCGATCTCGTCCTGGACGGCGCAGCAATTCGATCCGCGCCTCGACTGGGACGACGTCCGCCGCATCCGCGACCGCTGGAAGGGGCCGCTGATCCTCAAGGGCGTGCTCGACGTCGAGGACGCGGCGCGGGCGGTCGAGACGGGCGCAGACTCGCTCGTGGTCTCGAACCACGGCGGCCGGCAGCTCGACGGCGCACCTTCCTCGATCGCGGTCCTGCCGGAGATCGCCGAGGCGGTGGGCCACCGGATCGAGGTGCTGATGGACGGCGGCATCCGCTCGGGCCAGGACGTGCTGAAGGCGGTGGCCCTCGGCGCCAAGGGCGTCTTCGTCGGCCGCGCGTTCCTCTACGGGCTCGGTGCCTACGGCGAGGCCGGCGTCACCCAGTGCCTCGACATCATCCGTCGGGAACTCGACATGACGATGGCCCTGTGCGGCCACCGCGACATCCTGAACGTCGACCGGTCGATCCTCCGGGCGCCCCCCTTGAGCAACCATCCCGGTTGGTGAGCGCCGCCCCCACGAAGTCGACGGTCCGGTAATCCACAGACAGGACGATACGACGCGCGGACCCTGCCTGTTCCCGTGCGTTGGACTGGGCGGCGGGGCTGGGGCCGCGGCGTAACGTGTGCAGGTGGATGGAATGGCCGAGATCCGAGGCTTCGGACCCGACGAGCGTGCGGCGGTTCTGGAGCGGCAGCGGACGCGGAAGATGGCGCGGTCGGCCCACGCCTATGTCCGGGGCAGCACCGTGAAGTTCTACGAGTGGCTGGACGGACTGGCGCGCGGCACCCTGCCCGAGGGACCGCCGGTCTGGATCTGCGGCGATTGCCATCTCGGCAACCTGGGACCGCTCGCCGATGCCGAGGGCCAGATCGACATCCAGATCCGCGATCTGGACCAGACCGTCGTGGGCAACCCCGCCCACGACCTCATCCGTCTCGGCCTGTCGCTCGCCAGCGCGGCCCGCGGCTCGGACCTGCCCGGGATCGTCACCGCCCGGATGCTGGAGGAGATGCTCAGCGGCTACGCAAGCGGGCTGTCGGGCCCCGGCGGGAACGCGGCGCCCCCCGAACCGGACGCGGTCCGCACCGTCCGGCGCCGGGCCCTGGGCCGGCGCTGGAAGCATCTCGCCCGGGAGCGCCTCAAGGACGTCGAGCCCTCCATCCCGCTCGGGCGCAAGTTCTGGGCGCTCGATGGGGCCGAGCGGGCGGCCCTCGACGCGCTGTTCCGCGAGGAGGCGGTGCGCCGCCTCGTCCTGAAGCTCAACCGGCGCGCCGCCGAGTCAGAGGTTCGCCTCGTCGACGCCGCCTACTGGATGAAGGGCTGCAGTTCCCTGGGCTTCCTGCGCTACGCCACCCTGGTGCGCATCGTCGAGCCGGATGGCCGGCGCACCTTCGCGCTGGTCGACCTCAAGGAGGCGGTCCCATCCGCGGCCCCGGCGGCACCGGACGCCGACATGCCCCAGGATCCCGCCGAGCGGGTCGTGGCCGGGGCGCGGGCGCTCGCGCCGAACCTGGGCGAGCGCATGCTGTCGGTGCGCCTCCTCGACAAGCCCGTGGTGATGCGCGAACTGGCGCCGCAGGACCTCAAGCTCGACGTTGACCAGTTCAGCCGGGAAGAGGCGGTGCGGGCGGCGCATTACCTCGCCTTCGTGGTCGGCAAGGCCCATGGCCGGCAGTTGGACGCGGAGACGGCCGCGTCCTGGCGTGCCGAGATCCTGAGGGACACCGACGACGGCGCGCAGGCGCCGACCTGGCTGTGGTCGAGCGTCGTCGAACTCGCCGGCCTCCACGAGACCGGATACCTGCGGCACTGCCGCCGCTACGCGCTCCGCGAAGCCGCCTGAGGGAGGATCCGGAACGCGGCGCGGAGGGCCAGTTGCTGGGGCTACTTGCCGGGGCTACTTGCTCTTGCCGCCCTTCTTGCCCAGCTCGGCCTGCGCCGACGAGGACTTGCGCGGGTTCGACTTGCCCTCGCGGCTCGCCTTGGCGTTGGCCTTCTTGGCGGTCGCGCTGCCGTGGCCCTTCTTCTCGGTCATGTTCGCCTCCGTGTGGATGGCGATGAAGCGCCGACAGGCCCGCGCCGTTCCCCGGGATCAGGGTTTTCCCCCGGACACGTGCGCGCACCCACCCCCTTCATCCCGAGGTGCCCGCGTCAGCGGGCCCCGCAGGAGCCTTCCAGAGGGACCTGCTATCCCTGGATGGCTCCTTCGAGGCCTGGCCTGCGCTGCACAGCCCCTCAGGATGTGGGGTTCGGATGGGATCGCCCGATGACCCGACCACAGCGCCCTGTCGTGTACCGTGCGCGTTGCGATCGGACACGGCTCCAAGTCTTCGTTGTGGTGCGCTCTCCGGCGCCGGACCGGTCGTGCAGGGCAAAGCCTTAAGGCCCTTCCGGCACTCTACACCTGCAACGAACGTGACGGGGGACATCACCATGGAGGAGCGTCGCGCGAAGCTCAGGGCCAAGGTCGCGCTGACGGGGCATGCCGCCTTCCCGAGCGCGGCCGCGGAGGTGCGGTGCCTGGTGATCAACGTGTCGAATATCGGCGCCTGTCTGAGCTTCCCGAGCGGAGTGCCGGTGCCCCGGATGTTCAACCTCCGCATCGGTCCCGATCCGAAGCCACACGCGGTGCGGGTGGCGTGGCGCCGGGCGAGCGACGTGGGCGTGGCCTTCCTCGCATCCCGGGCTCGGACCCCCGACGTCATACCGGGATGACGGCACCGGGCGGCAGCGCGTCACCCGCCGGACATGCACGCCTTGAAATGCCGTTTGCGCAGCTGCCGGTTGTATTCGGCGTACTGAGCCGCCCCCTTCGCGCCGGAGATCATCTGAAAGGCCTCCGTCTTGCACTTGATCCGCTGCGGGCTGTCACCCGCCACGGGCCGGTAGACGAAGGTGCGGACGTGGCCCGCATGCGCCGGGGACGGCAGGCCCGCAGTCACGGCGAGCAAGAGTGCGGCTGCGAAGGCTTGGCGGACCATGGGCGTCGCCCCGAGCGATTGTCACCGCCACAGAGAGACTGACGTCGATATTGTCCGTCAAGGTCTTTCGTTGTGTCTTTCCTTGTCGCGATCCGGGCGCCGATGATGGTCGCCGCAGGCCGTCCGGCCGCCGCGGGTCTGTTCCAGGTCTGCGCGGGCGACCACGCTGTCCCGCACGGCTCGACCGGCCCTATCGTGACGGTCCGAAGCTCGCCGCGGCAGGGTCCGCAGGCCGCCCGCCCCCGCTCTCGAACCGGCGCGCGGCGACGAACGAGAAGCGCCGCCGCAGGCCGAGGATCGGCCGCTCGATCAGGTGCCACGACACCATCGCGAACAGGAGGATGCAGGGCAGCGCCAGCAGGACCTGGCCGGTCGTGGCGCGCACGGGCACGAGGGCGACCAGGGCCTGCTGGATCGGCCAGCCGTACAGATAGATCCCGTAGGAATAGTCGCCGCGCCGCAGCAGGGTGGGGACCCAGAGGTCGGTCACGCCCAGGCAGACCGTGAGGTAGACCAGCGCCGGCAGAACCACGAGGTTCAGAAAGGGGAAGACCGGCACCGCCGTCACGGCGGTCAGGTCGAGCGCGCCGGCCGCGCCCACGGCCAGGACGGCCACGCCGATCAGGCGCAAGTCGTAGGGCAGGCGGTAACGGTAGAGGTAGGCGGCGATTCCCAGCAGGAACGCCACGTAGAGGCGTGAGGCCTTGTCGACGAGCAGCTTGTCGGCGAGCCGCGCCGGCAGGCTCGCGGGCTCGCCCGGGCTGGCGAGTCCGAGGAGGAAGCCGAGCAGGATGATCAGGCCGGCCGCGCCAACGACCAGCCCGGGCCGCCGCAGCGATCCGGTCAGCACGCACAGCGACATGAGCGCGTAGCAGGCGATCTCGTGCGGGATGGTCCAGAGCGAGCCGTTGACGACATCGGTGGGGTTGTGGGCGAATACGCCCGGCAGCGTGTAGACGATGAACCCGAGGATGTTGGCGAAGTACCGGACGGTGTGCGGGTCGGTGGCGTAATCCGCCAGCGGCAGAACGGTGAAGAGCGGCCCCAGGACAAGGGCGCTGAGCACGACCTCCACCGCCAGGGCGGGCACGATCCGGAGCGCCCGGTTCAGGAGGAAGTCGCGCAGCCGCAGCCGGAGGGCGCTGCCGGTGATCAGGAAGCCGCTCAGGCCGAAGAAGGCCGCGATGATGCCGTAGCTGCCGAGTTCGAAGAAGCCGTCGACCCGGGTGATCTCGTTGTTGACGATGGCGCGCCCGTGCCAGATCACGACGGACAGCGCCAGGACGATCCGCAGGAGGTCGAAGCCCGGGGCGAGGCCGCCGCGCCTGTCGAGTATGGAGCCAACGGTCTGCATGGACGAGGTCCGGTTGCGGGACGGATCCGCCCTCCATCGCAGGCCATTCGCTAAGAAAGCGGCACAGCCTGACGTGCGACGCCGGCCGCACGGCAATCCGGGGTAGGCAGAGGCGGGATCCGCAGGGACTGGCCCTCGCGTTCCTCCCCGCGAGGGCTGACGACCCCCTCCGACCACCGCACCGGGCCGTGCGAGGCCCGGCGGGTCCTCAGATGAAGTGCGCCGGCAGCGCCAGATCCTGCGCGTACTGGACCAGCGCCAGGGCCAGTCCTGCGATCATGGTCCACGCCACGATCCGGTCCGTGCCGGTCATTCCGGCGGTCATCATCTGCGTGGCCATCGATCGTCTCCCCGTCAGGGCGACCGTCGCTCGGCCGCTTCGAGGTGGGCTTATGGCCAAGCTCGTTTGCGTGATGATTGCGTCGAATATTTCGTCCGTCGTGCAAAAGATTGATCAGTCGAGGTGACAGGGCGTTCGTACAAGAACAGTCAGTAGACGCCCACGGCCTCCTCGGGGAAGCGGACCGAGAACACCGCGCCCAGCCCCGGCCCCGCGCTCTCGGCCGTGGCGCGGCCCCCGTGCAGCTCGGCGATGCGCCGGACGATCGAGAGCCCGAGGCCCGTGGAGCCCTCGCCGCCGGTGGGCTTCGCCGAGAGGCGCTGGAAGCGGCCGAACACCCGGGTCGTGTCCTCCGGCGACAGGCCGGGCCCGTGATCGGCGACGGCGCAGACGAGTTCCGCCCCCCGCGGGCCCGGCTCGCGGCTCACCCGCACGGTGATCGCGCCGCCCCCGGGGCTGTACTTGATGGCGTTGGAGACGAGGTTGTCGAGGGCCTCCCGCAGGCGCTCGGCGTCGCCGCAGAGGAACAGCTCCTCCGGGCCCTCGCAGACGAGCGTCTGGCCCTTGGCGTCGGCCAGCGGCCGGTCGGCCTCGCAGACCTCCCGGGCGAGGCCCGCGAGATCGACCGGCTCGCGGCGCAGGCTGATGTCGAGGGCGTCGTTCATCGCGTCCGCCATGAGGCTGTCGATCATGGCGGTCAGGCCCTTGGCGCTGGTGCGCACATGCTCGATCTGCGCGCGCATCTGCGCCCGGTCGCCCTGCAGGTCGATCAGGTCTGACAGCATCTCGGCGCGGCCCAGGATCACCGCCAGCGGGTTCTTCAGGTCGTGCGCGATGGTGCCGAGGATCTCGGTCTTGAGGCTGTTGGCCCGCCGCAGGTCCGAGCGCTGCAGGTCCAGCCGGCGGTTCGCCCGGATCAGCTCGGCGGTGCGCTCGACCACCCGCCGCTCCAGGCCGGCATTGGTCTGCTGCAGCCGCTCGTAGAGGATGACGTTGTCGAAGGCGATCGACAGCCGGCTTGTGAACAGGGCGATCAGCGACCGGTCCATTTCGGAGAGCTGCCGGTCGGCCTCGATCAGCGCGACGATCTCGCTGCCGCTCGCGGTGTGCAGGTACAGGGTCGACCAGTGCTCGCCGAAGCTGTGGCGGCGCTCCGCGAAGGCGCGCTCGACGAGGGGCTGCACCCGCTCCTCCAGGGGCCAGGCCGGCTCGCGGGCGGCGTAATGGCCGTAGCAGCCGGACCCCGCCAGCACGCAGAAGCGCTCCGCCGGGGCGGCGGTCTCGCGCAGGACCAGGATGCCCGCGCAGGCGACGTTCAGCAGCGAGGCGACCTGGGTCAGGACGCCCTCGGCCAGGCGCTGCATCGACTTGTGGTCCAGCAGCATCGGCGCGGCATCGATGATGATCTCCAGCCCGCGCCGGGTCTCGTCCAGGCGCTTGAGTTGCTGGTAGGCGCGCAGGGCCGCGGTGAGGCTGGTGAACAGCTTGTCGGCGGTCAGCTCGGTCTTCGCCTTGTAGTCGTTGATGTCGTAATCGACGATGATCCGCCGCTCCGGCGCCTGCCCGGGCTGGCCGGTCCGCAGGATGATCCGGACGGTCTCCTGCCGGAGGTCGCGCCGGATGTAGTCGACGAGGTCGAGACCGGCATTGTCGGTCTCCATCACCACGTCGAGCAGCACCACCGCGACGTCGCGGCGCTCGGCGAGCAGCACCCGCGCCTCCGCGGCCGACCGGGCGGTCAGGATCTCCAGGCCGCGCCCGTCGAGGGTGTAGCTCGCCAGGGCGTAGCGGGTGCCGTCATGGACCGCCGGATCGTCGTCGATCACCGCGATGACCCACGCCCCCGCGCTCGGCTGCGCCTCATCCAGATCGTCTGGGATCAACGTGAGGGTATCGTCATCCATGGCTATGGCCTGAAATGCTGCTCGAAACCTGACGAGTACGCTAGCAATCGTGGTGAAAACTTGTCACGCTAACGTGATCCGATACGATTCCTACATTCGTTCCAAAGTGGAACCGGAAAGTGCGCGCAGCCGCGATGAGCATTCCTGACAGGCCGGCGCCCGGCGGCGCGGCGATGCCCTCGATCGCCGTGGTCGACGACGAGGCGGCGACCCGCGAGATGGTGGGGGATTACCTGAAGCTGCACGGCTTCGCGGTGGTCCTGTGCGACGGCGGGCGGGCGTTGCGGGAGCAGCTCGCCCGGCAGAGCCCGGACCTGATCGTGCTCGATCTCAACATGCCGGAGGAGGACGGGCTCTCGATCGTGCGCGACCTCAAGGCCCGCACGGCCATCCCGATCATCATGCTCACCGCCACGGCGAGCGCGATCGATCGGGTGGTCGGGCTGGAACTCGGCGCCGACGATTACCTGCCCAAGCCCTGCGAATTGCGGGAGCTGGTCGCCCGGGTGCGGTCGGTGCTGCGCCGGGCACAGGCGCCCATCGCCGCCACGCCGGCGGCTCCCGGCAGGGACGAGGCGCGCCGGATCCGGTTCGGGACCAAGTGGCTGGAACTCGACGCGCTGCGCCTGAGCGACGACGCCGGCCTCGAACAGGCGCTGACCCGCTCGGAATTCGACCTGCTGAAGGCGTTCGCCGACAACCCGCGCCGCGCCCTGTCCCGCGAGCGTCTGCTCGACCTCGCCGATGCCCGCGACCCGGACGCGTTCGACCGCGCCATCGACGTCCGGATCAATCGCATCCGGAAGAAGATCGAGCCGGATCCCGGTAATCCGCGCTACATCCGCACGGTCCGGGGCCTCGGATACATATTCCGGCCCGAGGGAGATTGATGTTCGGCGGGCAATTGTTGCGTCCTGGCGTGCGGACGCAACATTCCGGCCCTCAGATCGGCCGGGACGCAATCATGGCGGCACGGATCGACCCTATGAGCGTGGCAGGATCGGGGGCCGAGGGGCCCCGGAGGACAGGCCATGCGACTGAGCGTGCGACATCTGATCGGAACCTCGTCGGCCGCGGCGGCCGGCACGCTCTGCGTCCTGGCCCTCGTCGGCCTGGGTGCCCCGGGCG
Source organism: Methylobacterium sp. A49B (assembly GCF_053346215.1). Lineage (NCBI taxonomy): Bacteria > Pseudomonadati > Pseudomonadota > Alphaproteobacteria > Hyphomicrobiales > Methylobacteriaceae > Methylobacterium > Methylobacterium sp. A49B. Next base: position 40,728 of record NZ_JBKFBO010000091.1, on the reverse strand, counting down.
GGGTGACGCCGGTGACGGCCGGCGGCGCACCGGCCGCTGGGGCACCGCTTCGTGACGGCGCTCCCTGCGCCGGGACGGCTTGGCCGTATCCGCCAGGCGCCTGCGCGCGCGCCGGCGCGGCGGATGCGCCCGAGTCCCGCCGCGTGCGGCTCATCGCGGTCGAAGCCGCGCCCCGCCCGCGGTAAGGAAGGCGTACCGCCATGCCGCACTTCAGCGACGATCCCGGGGCCGACGAAGATCCCGCCTTCCTGCTCCAGTTGCGCCGCATGCTACACGGCCGTGATCCCGCGCCGCGGCGCCTGCCGACCCGGGCGGAGCGGTTCGGCGTGCCGACGCCGCACGGCGTGCCGACGCCGCACGGCGTGCCGACGCCGCACGGCGTGCCGACGCCGCACGATGGCGCGCGTGAGCCGCAGGATGCGGTGCTGGTCGGCTCTGACCCGCAACCGGCCCGGTCCAGGCGCGGCTGAGACCGCGCGTGGTGGATGGCTTCGACGCCGTCTTTGCGAGCGCAGCGAAGCAATCCAGCAGCGCCGCACCGACGGGACGCGCGCGGCCCTGGGTCACCGCGCTGCGCGCGTGATGACGGAGCGGGCGGCATCGACCGAAGTCCTCGAACGGAGACCGGATGATCCGGCCACCGAGCCGCCGGGATCCGCCGGAACGCCGCCCGATTGCACCGCGCTCCGGCACGGCTTTAAGTTGCCGCCGGACCCCTATGTCGGGACGCGGATGCGGGTTGGACCCAAGATCGCCCTGGTCGGAGGCGTGCCGATCCTCGCCGCCGGCGCGATCGCCATGGCCGGCTGGCTGCTCCTGGCCCAGGAGGAGCGCGCCCGCCGGGGAGCCGTGCTGGTCGCCGACGTGTACCACGACATCGCCACCGCGCGCCTGGTCCGTGACCAGTACGCCGCCGCCGACGCGCAGGACCGGCCCGCCTATGCCGAGCGCTTCGCGAGCCTGACGGCGCGGGCGGAAGCCGGCCTCGGCCGGCTGGCGGGCTTCGCCCGCATCGACGCGCAGCGCGCGCGCATCGCCTCGGTGGAGGAGGCCCTGGCCCGCTACCGGGGCCAGATGGAGACCTTCGTCCGCCGCACCCAGGAGAACGACGGCCTGATCCGCGAGATGACGCAGCGGGCCGACACCCTGATCGACCTCACCGATCGGGCGCGGCTGCGCCAGCAGGCTTCGAACGCCGACCTCGCCCGCTCGCTGGCCGAGAAGGTCGAGGCGCTTCGGGTCGCCCGCGGCCTCGTCGCCCACCTCAACACCCTGCGGGCCCGGACCGCCGAGAGCGCGGTGATCGCCGCGCAAGGCTCCGGCCAGAGCACGAACCCGGCCGGACCGGCGGCCTCGGACGCCGAGGCCCAGCGCGCGCAGGGCCGCTTCCGCGCCGCCAGCCGCGACCTGTCGGCGGCGCTGCGGGACGACGGCCGGGCGGCCGAGGCCGAGGCGCTCGACGCGCTCACCGCCGAGTCGATCCCGGATCGCGACGGAAAGCTCGACGGCTGGATCGAGCGCAACCTGAAGATCGAGACCTCCGGCCAGGAGAGCCTGCACGACGAGGTGGCGCAGCTGCTCGCCTATTCCGTGGAGGCCAACGAGATCGAGCAGGCCACGCAGAACGTCGCCATCGGCACCCTCAAGCTCGGGCCGCGGACCGCCGGCGCCCTGCTGCACCGCGACGACGCTCTCGCCGAGCGCATGCGCGACGCGGGCGAGCGCCTCGCCCGGCGCGCCAACGCCCTGCCGATCTCGCCGCTGATCCAGGCCGAGATGGTCCAGGCGCTCGACGGCTGGCGGGCGCGCCTGACCACGACCATCGGGGGCCTGCGGCAGCAGAACGCCATGATCGTCGCCATGGACGGGCTCGCCGCCACGATGATCGGCAGCGCCAAGGCCCTCAACGACGCCTTCGTGGAGGATGCCGACCGGTTCGGCATCTTCATCCAGCGGATCCTGCTCGCCGGCGCGGCCGGGCTGCTGCTGTTCGGCGCCCTGGTGGTGATCTTCGTCGCCCGCTCGATCCTGGTGCCCTTGCGCGCCCTCCAGGGCGACATGGTCATGCTGACCGGCAACCCGGCGGGGGCGGCCGTGCGGGGTACCGGGCGCCGGGACGAACTCGGCGACATCGCCCGCGCCACCGCGGTCTTCGTCTCCGAGATCACGCGCCGGGAAGGGGCGCTGCGCCGGGCCAAGGATCAGGCCGACGTCGCCCTGGTCGAGCTGCGCCGGACCCAGGACAACCTCGTCCGAGCCGAGAAGCTCGCCTCCCTCGGGCAGCTCGTGGCCGGGGTCGCCCACGAGATCAACACGCCGCTCGGCATCGCGCTCACCACCGGGACGCTCATGAGCGACGAGGCGCGGACCTTCCGGACAAACCTCGCCGCCGGCACGCTGTCGCGCTCCCGGCTCAACCACTTCGTCGACCGCGTGGAGGAGGGTGCCACCCTGCTCTGCACGAACCTCACCCGGGCGGCCGACCTCGTCCAGGGCTTCAAGCAGGTCGCGGTGGACCGGGTCAGCGACGAGACCCGCAGCGTCGAACTCGCGACCTGGCTCGACGACCTGCTCGCGAGCCTGCGGCCGATGCTGCGCAAGGGCGGCCATACGGTGGAGCGCGCCTGTCCGGCGGACCTCGTCATCGACACCAATCCCGGCGTGCTGGCGCAGATCGTGACCAACCTGATCGCCAACGCGGTCGTGCACGGGTTTCGCGCGGGCCAGGTGGGCCGGATCACCGTGGCGGTGTCGGAACGGGAGGACGGCCTCGTGCGGATGGAGGTCCGCGACACCGGCCAGGGAATCCCGCCAGAGCACCTCGACCGGATCTTCGATCCGTTCTTCACGACGGCGCGCAGCGCCGGCAGCACGGGGCTCGGCATGCACATCGTCCACAACCTCGTGACCGCCAAGCTCGGCGGCCGGATCGCCCTCGCGAGCGAACTCGGCCAGGGCACCGTCGTGCAGATCGACTTTCCCATCCGCCGCGCGGGACCGGCGTCCCGGCCGCTCCCCACCGCGCTGGGGACGCCGTGAGCCCGGCCGCAGCATACCGGGCCGGGCTCCTCGCCCTGGCGGCCGGCCTGCTCCCCGGCCCGCTCCTCGGCCCCGCCCCGGCGGCGGCCCGCACCTTCGTGTTCTGCTCGGAGGGCAGCCCGGAAAGCCTCGATCCCGCCCGCGCCACGACCACCACCACGATGAACGCGGCGTGGCAGGTCTACAACACGCTGGTGGAGTTCGCGCCCGGCACCACGACGATCCGCCCGGGACTCGCCGAATCCTGGACGGTCTCGGAGGACGGCCGGACCTACGTCTTCGCCCTGCGGGATGGCGTCCGCTTCCACGCCAACGCGCGCTTCACGCCGACCCGCCCCCTGAACGCCGAGGACGTGGTGTTCTCCTTCAGCCGGCAGCGGCGCTCCGGATCCGACGGCGCCGCGCAGGGCTTCACCTACTTCCACGACCTCGGCCTCGCCGACCTGATCGAGGCTATCGACGCCCCGGATCCGCGCCATGTCCGCTTCCGGCTGCGCGAGGCCGACACCACCTTCCTCGCCAACATCGCGCAGGCCTTCGGGGCCATCCTGTCGGCTGAGTACGCGGCCGCCCTCGCGGCCGCCGACGCCTCGGACGACCTCGCCCGGGCGCCGGTCGGAACGGGCCCGTTCGTCTTCGAGGGCTACCGGCCGGACCAGGTCCTGCGCTACCGCGCCTTCCCGGATTACTGGCGCCGCGCGGCGGACGACGGCGAACCGGGCGAGCGTCCCGACGGTCTCGTCTTCGCGATCACGCCGAACGCGGCGGTCCGGCTGACCAAGCTGCGGGCCGGGGAGTGCCACGCCATGGCGTTCCCGGCGACCGGCGACCTCGACGCGATCCGGGCGGAGCCGGGCCTGACGCTGCTGGCGCTGGCCGAGCTGAACGTCGCCTACCTCGCCCTCAACACGACTCGCGCGCCCTTCGACGACGTGCGGGTGCGGCGCGCGGTCAACCTCGCGATCGACCGGCAAGCGATCGTGGCGGGCGTCTACGGCGATGCCGGCCTCCTCGCGCAGGGGCCGCTGCCGCCGGGGATCTGGGCCCACGATCCGAACCTGCCGGACACGCCCTTCGATCGCGCCGAAGCCTTGCGCCTGCTCACAGAGGCGGGACTCGCAGGGGGCTTCGATGTCGATCTGTGGTATCCGCCGGTCAGCCGGCCCTACAACCCGAACGGAAAGCGCGTCGCCGACATGATCCAGGCCGACCTCGCGCAGGTCGGCATCCGCGCGCGCTTGGTCACCCGCCCCTGGAACGCGTACCGCGCCGCGCTCTACGGCGGCGAGCCGAGCCTGATGCTCTACGGCTGGACGAGCGACAACGGCGATCCGGACAACTTCCTGAACGTCCTGCTCGGCTGCAAGGCCGCCCAGACGGGTGGGGCCAACCTCGCCCGCTGGTGCGACCCGGCCTACGACCGGCTGGTCGAGGCCGCCCGCCGCACCGGCGACCGGGACACGCGTCAGGCCCTGTACCGCCAGGCCCAGGCGATCGTCCGGCAGGCGATGCCCTGGGTCCCGCTGGCGCACACCAAGGTCCACTTGGCGATCCGCAGCGACGTGCGCGGCCTGACGATGGATCCCCTCGGCCGCCACCTGTTCGAGACGGTGCGGTTCCAAGGCCCGCGATGACGGCAACGCCGTCCTTGCGAGCGGAGCGAAGCAATCCAGGGCGGCGCCACAAAGGCCGATGTCGCGCGACCCTGGGTCCCTTCGCTTCGCTCGTGATGACGGCCCGACCCGTCGCGCTCACTTCTTGGTCCGCTGCTGGAAGACCCGCAGCACTTGGTTGCCCCGCGCCACGGCGTCGTCGAGGGCCTTCTGCGGGGATTTCACGCCGTTGAGGGCCGCCTCCAGCTCCTCGGCCCAGAGGTCGCGGATCTGCAGCATGTTGCCCAGGCGCAGGCCGCCGGTGTTGCGCGTCGGCGGGCGGCGGGTCAGCTCCTGCACGGCGACGTGGAGCTGCGGGTGCCGCTCGAAGAAGCCCTCCGCCACCGCGTCGTCGTAGGCGCCGCGCGTGGTCGGGATGTAGCCGGTGTTCCGGTACATCGTTGCCTGCTGCCGCCCGTCCATCAGGAAGGCCAGGAACCGGGCGACGCCGCGGTACTCGTCCGGCGTCTTGCCCTGCATCACGTAGAGCGAGCCGCCGCCCAGGATCGCGTTCTGCGGCTCCGGCACGATGTCGGGGTAGAAGGGCATCGGCGCGACCGTCCAGTCGAAACGGGCCGCGGCGGCGACCTTGCCGTAGAGGCTCGACGAGGTGAGGAAGATCGCGCAGTCGCCCGACACGAACCGGCTCTCCCCGCGATTGACCCTGTCGTTGTACGCGAACACGCCCGCGCGCTTCAGGTCGACCAGGTTCTGCAGGTGGCGGACCTGGAGCGGACCGTTGAACACCAGTTCGGCGTCGTAGCCGTCCAGGCCGTTGGAGCGGGTGGCGAGCGGCCGGTCGTGCCAGGCGGAGAGCTGCTCGAGATGCACCCAGGTCGGCCAAGCGGAGGAGAGCGCGCAGCGCGCCGGGTCGGTCGCCTTGAGCCGCCGCGCGGCGTCGAACACCTCCGGCCAGGTCGTGGGCAGGCGCTTAACGTCGAGGCCCGCCTGCCGGAACCGGTCCCGGTTGATCCACATCACCGTCGAGGAGACGTTGAACGGCAGGGACAGCATCCCGCCCTCGGGGGCCAGGTAGTTGGTGGCCACGACCGGCAGGAAATCCTCGGGCGTCACGGGAAGCCCCGCCTCCCGCATCACGGTGGCGACGGGCCTGACGGCGCCGATCGCCGCCGCCATGGTGCCGTTGCCGACCTCGAAGACCTGCAGCAGGTGCGGCGCCGCGCCGGTGCGGTAGGCCGTGATGCCGCTGCTGATCGTCTCGGCGTAGGAACCCTTGTAGACCGGGACCACCCGGTACTCGGGCTGCGCCGCGTTGAAGGTCTCGGCGAGGCGGGTCACCAGCTCGCCGTTGGGCCCGTCGAGGGCGTGCCAGAACTGCAGCTCGGTCACGGCGGCGGCCGGCAGCGGGCGCAGCGCGAGGAGCAGGGCGGCGATCAGCAGCCCCAGGCGGACGAGGCCGCCGCGCGATACCGTCAACGTCGCCCCGCTCATGCCAGCCGCTCCGGAAGCCACAGCCGCAGCACCGTGCCGGCGCCCGTGCTGCTCTGGAGCTCGACCCGCCCCTGGAGGCGGTTCACCACGAGGTTGTGGACGATGTGCAGGCCCAGGCCCGTTCCCCCGCGGGCGCGGGCCGTGGTGAAGAACGGGTCGAACACGCGGCCGAGATCGGCGCTGTCGACGCCGCGCCCGTCATCGGCGATCGACAAACTGATCCCGTCCCCGGTCCGGGTCCCCGTGATGGTGATGCGCCCCCCCTCCCGGTCCGGGAAGCCGTGCTCGATCGCGTTCTTGACGGCGTTCGACACGACCTGCGCCAGGATGCCCGGCAGCGTGTCGATGACGATGTCCTTCGGGCACTCGACCACGAAGACGTGCCGGCCCGGCCGCGCCAGGGCCCGCAGGCTCTTCAGGAGCTCGTCGATCCAGTCCGCGAGGTTCAGCGCCCGGCGATCCTCGATCGCCTGGTCGGCCGCCACCTGCTTGAAGCTGTAGAGGAGGTCGGCCGCCCGCATCAGGTTGCTGGTCAGGAGCTGCGCGCCCTCCTGCATGCGTCCGGCATACTGGGTCAGCCGCGAGCGGGAGAGCTGGTTCTCCCCCACCATGCGCTCGAACGCCACCGAGTCGGACTGGACCTGCGTGGCCGTGGTCAGCGCGATGCCGAGCGGCGTGCTGATCTCGTGCGAGACGCCGGCGACGAGCTGGCCCAGCGAGGCGAGCCGCTCAGCCCGGATCAGGTCCTCCTGCGCTTGCCGCAGGGTGACCAGGGCGTCGTCGGCCCGCTGCGAGGCGTTGCGCCGGTCCGCTTCCCGGCGGCGGATCTGCTCCAGGAACGCGTTGGTCGCCCGGGCGATGTCGCCAAGTTCGTCCCTCCGGGTGAGCAGGTGGTCGTCCCGGCCGATATCCTCGGGCGTGGGGGCGCCGGCGGCGGCGACGATGCTGTGCTGCAGGGCGTGCAGCGGCCGGGTGATCGAGCGCGCCACTGCGGCGGCGGCCCCGATCCCGAGGCACAGCGCCCCGACCGCCCCGACGATCAGGAGCTGCCGGATGACGCTGCCGAACTGGTCGGCATCGTCGATGAAGGCCCGGCTCAGCGTCTGGGCGTTGGCGCTCATGGTGGCGGCGCGCCGGTCCATGTCGGCGATGGTCTCGTTCTGCTCGCCGATCCGGTCGATCGTGGCGGCGAGCTGCGTGCGCCAGCCGTCGATCGCCGCCGCCATCTCGTCGCGGATGCTCACCGGGATGAGCAGCGTCCGGGAGGTGCCGGACAGACCCGCGCCCGCCTCCAGCACCCGCGATGCCTCGCCGGTGTCACGGCGCGCGAGCGCCGCATCCGTCCGCCGGGCGAGCCGTAGGGCCGTCAGGGCGATGTCCTGGGCGGAGAGTTCGGCCTCGTTCGAGAGGACCGAGTGGCGGATGAGGAGCGCGACCTCCTCGTAGAGCCGGTTCTGGCGCGCGACGTTGACCTGGACGAGCTGGTCGCACCACTCGACCAGGACGCGGCCCGCCTGGGTGGCGCGGGTCAGCTCGAACCCCTCGGAGAGCACGCGGTTGAGGTCGTCCTCGGTCCGGCTCCGGTCGCGGTAGGCCTTCAGCAGCTCCGTCGCCCTGTCGGCCGCCCCGGCCTCGCCGTCGACGCGCAGAACCCGGCGCAGTCTTTCGCCCACCGCATCGAGCTGCCGCAGGTCGGCGGCGAGTTCATCGAACTCGATCGGGAAGACGGGCCGGCCGATGCGCGCCCGGTTCAGCTCCGCGGTGCTGATCCCCTCGCGCAGCTCCCGCAGGGCGGTGACGACACCCTGGTTCCGCTCCAGCTCGGCGTCCTTGACGGCCAGCACGGCGATCAGCTGGGCGTTGTCCTGCTGCTGGCGCCGTCGCGCGACGTCGGTGAGGGCCACCAGGGCGTCCGCCCGCTGGGCCATGTCGGCGATCGTCGCGTTCGCGCTCCGCTCCGAGAGGAGGAGGGCGCGCATCCGCGTCACCTGCGAGGTCAGGTCGCCCGTCACGGTCGCCACGAGAGCGGATTGGCCGCTCGTCCGTGCCAGCCCTTCAAGCCGGTCGAGCTGCGCCGCAGCGGTGGCGGCCCGCTCGTCGAACCGGCGTTCGGCCTCGTCCCGCCGCTCGGAGCTGCCGCTGAGGGCATCCGTCCGCGCCCGGTTCATCGCCGTCAGCGTCTGCGCCGTTTCCGTCGCCACCACGGCGCCGGCCCGGGCACGCTCGGCCTCGTGGAGCAGGATCCAGGCGCCCACCGCGATCGCGGCGGCGACCAGGATCGGGATCGCGCCCACCACAAGGACGCGGCGCGCGATGCCGGACCTACCGAACCCGCGCGTCATCGCATCCCGCACCCTGTCCCGCGCCCCGCCAAAGCTGCGGCCTCCGAACCCGTCGCCGACCTCGCGACGACACATTCGGCTATTGTGACATCCGCGCGATGACTTCCCGAGAGCGCCGAAGCAACACGGGACGCAATATTCCCGCATCACGAAACCCGTAGACACCGCCTCGCACAACGGTCCTCGAAGGCCGGAAGAGGGGAAACACCATGCTCGACGTCATCGCTCGCCTGCTGCTCTCGGCCGGCATCCTGGTCGGCACCACCTACCTGCCGATGCTCTCGCAGGCCGTCACCGCCCGGCCGGCCGACGCCCGGGCCTCTGCCGTGACACCGCCCGCCTGCCCGGCGAAGGCCGCCGCGTCCGGCGCCCGCGCCCTGGCCTGCCTGGGCTGAGCGGCCATGGACGCGCTCCCCCTGGTCCTGCTCGTGGGCACGAATGTCCTGCTCGCCATCGTGCTCCCGCTCGTCGTCTGACCGCGCGACGGTCACGACCCGCGACGTGTCCGAAGAGGCTCCCCGGGCCGGCGAATCCTAGGCCGTGGCGACAACCGGCAGTTGCTCGGGCGCACGGCCTCGGTTAGCCGGAACCTCCGGCCGGCCCGCGCCGCGCTCCGAACCACGCTCCGCCTCCGGCCGCTCATGCCCGAGACTTCACGCCGCGACAGGGACCGACGCCGCGTCGCGGCCCTCGCCGTGGCGATCCTGATCGGCTGCGGTGGGCCGCCTCCGGGCTGGGCCCTGGAGCAGCCGGACAGCCCGCGTCCCGGGCGTCCGACCCGGCCGATCCCGCCTGAACTGGCCGCTGCCCTCTCGGCCTATCGAACCTATGTCGTCGCCCAGGCCGACGCCTTCGTGCGCGAGACCGCGCGCTTCGTCGCGGCGATCCAGGCGGGGCAGCTCGCCGAGGCCCGCCGGCTCTACGCCCCGGCCCGCGCGCCCTACGAGCGCATCGAGCCGGTGGCGGCCCTGTTCCCCGACCTGATCAAGCGCCTCGACGTGCGCAGCGACGAGTTCGAACTGCGCGAGCGCGATCCCGCCTTCGTGGGCTTCCACCGCCTCGAGATGGTGCTCTTCACCCGAGGCACCACGGAAGGGCTGGGCGAGGTCGCGGAGCGCCTCGCCGCCGAGACCGTGACCCTGCGCGACCGCATCGCGGCCCTCGCCGTCCCGCCCGCCAAGGCGGTCGGGGCGGCCTCCGCCCTGATCGAGGGCATCGCCGCCACCAAGATCAGCGGCGAGGAGGAGCGCTACAGCCGCACCGACCTGTGGGACTTCCAGGCCAACATCGAGGGCTCGAAGGTGGTGTTCACGCTCCTGCGCCCGCTGCTGCCGGACCTGGATTTCGTGGCCCGGGTCGAGCGCAGCTACAAGCGGGTCGAGGACCTGCTCGGCCGCTACCGCAGCCCGGATGGCGGCTTCCAGAGTTACGACAACCTCACGGCCCGGGACCGCAACGCCCTCAAGGGGCCGATCACCCTGCTGGCCGAAGATCTGTCGACGTTGCGCGGCAGGCTCGGTTTGGACTGATCAAATTGCCAAGGCGCCGTCCTGTGGTCTTTATTCGAGGCAACAAGCGGCCGAATCTCCAGAATTCATCGAGCGATGATGCGTCTCCCGTCCCCGGTCTCCACGCGCCGCAGCTTCCTCGGTGGCCTCGGCGCGGCCGCGCTCCTCAGACCCGCCCGGGCCGAGGACGCGACGCCGACCACCGCCACCGAGGGGACGCTCGTCGCCCAGCCCTTCTACGGGATCCATCAGGCTGGGATCGTGACGCCGCAGCCGGCCGCCGCCCTCTCCATCGCCTTCGACGTCCTGGCCGAGCGCCGCGGCGAGCTGCCCCATCTGTTCCGGACGCTCACCGAGCGCCTCGCCTTCCTGACCCGGGGCGGCGCCGTGCCCGACGTCCATCCGCAACTGCCGCCGCGCAATTCCGGCATCCTCGGGCCGACGGTCCTGCCCGACAACCTCACCGCCACGGTCTCGGTCGGCGCGAGCCTGTTCGACTACCGGTTCGGCTTGGCGCGCGCCCGCCCGCGCCATCTCGGGCCGATGGAGCGCTTCGCCAACGACGCCCTCGACCCGGCCCAGTGCCACGGCGACCTGCTGATCCAGTTCTGCTCGAACACCGCCGAGACCAACATCCATGCCCTGCGCGACGTCCTCAAGGCGACGCCCGGCCTCCTCGCGCCGCGCTGGAAGATCGAGGGTTTCCTGCCGCCCCACGTGGTGAAGACCATGGGGGCCGACACCGTGCGCAACATGCTGGGCTTCAAGGACGGCACCGCCAACCTCGACGTGCGCGACCCCCGGCTGATGGACCGCTACGTCTGGGTCGGGCCGGAGCAGGGCGAGCCGGCCTGGGCCGTCGGGGGAAGCTACCAGGTGGTGCGGATCATCCGCACCCTCGTCGAGCGGTGGGACCGCACGCCGCTGGGCGAGCAGGAGGCGATCATCGGCCGGCACAAGGGCAGCGGTGCGCCGCTGCGCCAGGGCCACGAGCGCGACGTCCCCGACTATGCCGGCGATCCGGACGGCGAGGCCATCTCGCTCGCCGCCCATATCCGCCTCGCCAACCCGCGCTTGCCCGGCACGGAGGGCAGCCTGATTCTGCGCCGCAGCTACAACTACTCGCGCGGGCTGACCGCGGCCGGGCAGCTCGACATGGGCCTGCTGTTCGTCTGCTACCAGGCCGACCTCACCGCCGGTTTCATCACGGTGCAGAACCGCCTCTCCGGCGAGGGCCTGGAGGAGTACATCCGCCCGATCGGCGGCGGCTACTTCTTCGCCCTGCCGGGCATCGCGGGGCCGGAGGGCTTTTTGGGGGAGGGGCTGCTGGCCGCGGTGTAGGCCGCCCCGCCGCGTCGCGGCTTCCCGCACCGTCTTTGCGAGCGCAGCGAAGCAATCCAGGGCAGCGGGACATCCGTGCGCGTGGCGCCGGCTGGATTGCTTCGCTGCGCCCGCAAAGACGGCGGCCGGAGCTGCTGACCGGCCATCCCGGCAGGCCGCGGATCGACCAGCCCTGTCACCGCGCGCCAACCCTCAAGGACCCCCGCACCCGCGGCCTTGCGCGATCCGGACCCCGGCGCCTACAAGTTTGCCAACTCAGCTCGGCACGGACCGGGCGGCAACGGGACGGGGCAGCCTAAGCCCCTGCTCCGCATGGAGGAAACCGCGTGACAATCGCCCGATACGGCGCAGCCCTGGCGCTGCTCTGGGGACTGGGTTCGGCAGCGCCCGCACTGGCGGACGAGTGTCCCAATCGCGGCCAGCTCGACGACGCCTACTGCGACGCCAACAAGGATCTCGTCGCCGACGTGCCGGCCAAGACCCGCGACCCGAGCGTCATCGTGTTCGCCTACACGCCGGTCGAGGATCCCGCGGTCTACGAGAATTCCTTCAAGCCGTTCACCACCTACCTGTCGCAGTGCACGGGCAAGCGGGTCATCTACTATCCCGTCCAGTCGAACTCGGCCGAGATCGAGGCGATGCGCTCCGGAAGGCTCACGGTGGCGGGCTTCTCGACGGGCCCGCTCGGCTTCGCCGTCAACATGGCCGGCGCGGTCCCGTTCGCCGCCAAGGGCACCGAGAAGGGCGCGGAGGGCTACAACCTCATCGTCGTGGTGAAGGCGAACAGCCCGTACAAGACGCTCGCCGACCTCAAGGGCAAGCGCGTGGCCCACACCGCGCCCTCGTCGAATTCCGGCAACCTCGCCCCCAAAGCGCTGTTCCCCGAGCAGGGCCTGAAGCCGGGCGAGGACTACAAGCTCATCTATTCCGGCGGCCACGACAAATCGGCGCTCGGCGTCGGCACCGGCGACTACGATGCGGCGCCGGTCGCCTCCGACGTGTTCTACCGGATGGTCGCCCGCGGCGCGATCAAGGGCGACGACTATCGGGTGATCTACACGAGCGAGAAGTTCCCGACCTCGGGCTTCGCCTACGCCCACGATCTCAAGCCGGAACTCGCCGAGAAGCTGAAGCAGTGCTTCTACGACTTCCGCTTCCCGCCCGACATGGTGAAGGATTTCGAGGGCGACGACCGCTTCGCGCCGATCACCTACCTCAAGGACTGGGCGATCGTCCGCAAGGTCGCGGAGGAATCGGGCACGCCCTACAACAAGGCCGCCTACGAGCGGGAGGCCGCCCGCGAGGCCGAGGCGGCGCGCAAGAAGGCGGAAGGCGCGGGCCAGAAGTGATGGCGGGCTCCGCGCTCCGCGAGACTGTCCAACCTGCTGCAGGCGTCCAGGCGGATGATCCGCGCGCCCTGGTGATCCGCGGGCTCGTCAAGGAGTACCGGGCCGGCCAGCCGGTCCTGAAGGGCATCGACCTCGTGGTGCCGGGCACCGGCCTCACCGCGATCATCGGGCCGTCCGGGACCGGCAAGAGCACCCTGATCCGCTGCATCAACCGCCTCGTGCAGCCGACCTCGGGAGAAATCCTGTTCCGCGGCGAGGATCTCGCTCAGCTCTCCGGCCGGTCCCTGCGGCGGGCGCGGCGGCGGATCGGGATGGTGTTCCAGGAATACAACCTCGTCGAGCGCCTCACCGTGATGGAGAACCTGCTCTGCGGGCGGCTCGGCTACGTGCCGGCCTGGCGGGCGTGGCTGCGGCGCTTTCCCGAGGCCGACATCGCCCGCGCCTTCGACCTCCTCGACGCGGTCGGCCTCTCGGGCTTCGCCACGCGGCGGGCCGACGCCCTCTCGGGTGGCCAGCGCCAGCGCGTCGGCATCGCCCGGGCGATCATGCAGGAACCCGAGATCGTGCTCGCCGACGAGCCGACCTCGTCCCTCGACCCGAAGAGCTCCGTGGAGATCATGGAGATCCTGTCCAGGCTCGCGGCCGAGCGCGGCGTGCCGGTGGTCGTCAACATCCACAACGTGGCGCTGGCCCAGCGCTTCGCCGCGCGCATCGTCGGCATGTCGGGCGGGCACGTGGTCTACGACGGCCCGCCGGGCGACCTGAGCGAGCGCGACCTGCGCGGCATCTACGGCGGCGAGAACTGGCTCGAATGAGCGCGACCGCCGGACCCACCCCCTCGCAGGCCGCCCGCGGCGCCGCCTTCCGTCCGAACTGGACGGCGCGGATCGGCTGGGCGCTTCTCACCGTCTACGCGATCTACGCCGCCACCCAGCTCGGCTTCGTGCCCGAGCGCTTCGCCAGCGGCCTCGCCCACGGGCAGCAGTTCCTGGCCCGGATGTTCCCGCCGAACTTCTCGCGCTGGGAGCTGATCCAGTCCGGCATCGTCGAGAGCCTGCAGATCGCCGTGATCGCCACGGTGATCGGCATCGCGGTCGCCCTGCCGATCGGCTTCCTGGCGGCCCGCAACCTGATGCCGCCTTGGGTGACGTGGCCGATGCGGGGGCTCATCGCCCTGTGCCGCTCGTTCCACCCGATCATCGTGGCGATCCTGTTCGTGAAGGCGATCGGCTTCGGGGCGCTGGCGGGCGTGATGGCGCTGATCGTCGCCTCGGTGGGCTTCATCGCCAAGCTGTTCGCCGAGGCGATCGAGGAGATCTCCCTGAAGCAGGTCGAGGCGGTGCGGGCGACCGGGGCGGGCTTCCTGTCGACCCTGATCATGGGCGTGCAGCCGCAGGTGCTGCCGCGCTTCATCGGCTTTGCCACCTACCAGCTCGATTCCAACCTCCGGAACTCCACCATGGTGGGGATCGTCGGCGGCGGTGGCATCGGCGCGACGCTGTTCACCGCCTACCAACGCTTCGACTACGACGTCGTGCTGGCGATCCTGATCGTCATCGTGACGCTGATCATGGTGGCCGAGATCGTGTCGGGCTGGGCCCGCAAGGTGTTCCAGTGAGCGCCGGCGCCTCGGTCGCCGCCTCTGCCACCCAGGCCCCGCGCCGCTGGCAGCGCTTCTCCCTGGGCAAGCGCCTCGCCCGGTTCGCCTTCACGCTGGTGGCGGCCGTCGCCTTCGTGACGAGCCTGCGCACGATCGAGGTGATCCCGGAATTCCTCTACGACGCCCCCGACCAGCTCGCCGACCTGTTCGGCCGGATGTGGCCGATGGATCCCGGCTACGTCGCCCCGACCCTGCGGGCCCTGGTGGAGACGCTGCACATCGCGACGCTGGGTACCCTGATCGCCATCGGCATCGCGGTCCCGATCGGGCTGCTGGCGGCGCGGAACGTGACGTCGAGCCTGCCCCTGAACCTGCTGGCGAAGTTCGTCTTCGTGACCTCCCGCTCGGTGAACTCCCTGGTCTGGGCGCTGCTGTTCGTGGCGGTGTTCGGCCCCGGCCCACTCGCCGGCACGCTGGCGATCGCGCTGCGCTCGGTCGGCTTCACCGGCAAGCTCTTCGCTGAGGCGCTGGAGGAGGCGAACCGCGGCTCCATCGAGGCGCTGCAGGCCGCCGGCGCCGGGCGGCTCTCGACCCTGCTGCTCGGCTACTGGCCGCAGGTGAAGCCGGCCTTCTGGTCGATCGCGCTGTTCCGCTGGGACATCAACATCCGGGAATCCGCCGTGCTCGGCCTGGTCGGCGCGGGCGGAATCGGCGTCGCGCTCGATACCGCGCTGAACCTGCTCTACTGGGATCAGGTGGCGGTGGTGCTGGCGGCGATCTTCGGCGTCGTGATCCTGGCGGAGATCGTGGTCACGCAGCTGCGGTCGCGTACGCTCTGATCGGGCCGAGGCGGGGTCAGGGTCTGCGCGTGTCGTTCGCGTCTGTCCGGCCCTTCAGGCGGCCAGCGCGCGCTTCACCGTGGCACGCAGATCCGCCAGGGAGAACGGCTTCGTCAGCACATCGGTGACGATGGCATCGAGCCCGCGGGCCCGCTCGCGCTGGTCGGCGAAGCCGGTCATCAGCAGGATGGTCAGGTCCGGGAAGTCGCGCTTGGCGGCGAGCGCCAGGGCGATGCCGTCCATGAGCGGCATGCGGATGTCGGTGAGCATGAGGTCGAAGCCGCCATCGGCCTCGTTGAGGCGGTCGAGCCCGTCGCTGCCGTCGTTGGCGGTGACGACCGCGTGGCCGTCAATCTCGAGCCCCCGCTTCAGGAAGCCCCGGACAGTTTCTTCGTCATCCACCAGGAGGATGCGCGCCATGGGGTCCCGTAAACGTCCTCGATTGTGCGAGTGCCCGCCGAGGCGGCCAGGCTCTTGGTAAACGACAGACATAGACGGACCCGTCGCCTGTCAAGATGTCACACCTCGAAACCACGGCTGCATCGGGACCGGGGGCGAAAATGCCGCGCTGCACGGCGCTTCTATCACGGATCGAACAGGTCCGGATCGCCGCTGCCGTAGTCCACGACGCCCACGAAGGGCAGTTGGCGGAAGGCGTGGGCCGCATCCATCCCGTAGCCGACGACGAAGACGTCGGGGCAGATGAAGCCGACGAAGTCCGCGTCGATCGTCACGGCGCGCTTGCCGGGCTTCTCCAGAAGCACGGCGGTCAGCACCCGCCGGGCGCCCCGCGCCATCAGCAGGTCCTTGGCGAAAACGACGGTCCGCCCGGATTCCAGGATGTCGTCCACGAGCAGGACGTCCCGGCCGCGCACCTCGCTCTGCACGTCGCGCAGGATCTCCACCTGCCCGGTGGAAACCGTCCCGGTGCGATAGCTCGACAGGTGCACGAACTCGACCTGCGGCGACAGCCCGACCCGGTGCAGCGCCCGGAGCAGGTCGGCGGCGAACATGAAGCTGCCCTTGAGCACCGCGACGACCAAGAGGTTCTCCGGCCGCGCGGCCAGGATCTCCTGGGCCAACTCGTCGTTGCGCTTGGCGATGGCCGCCTCGTCGAACAGGGTTCGGACGCGCCGTTCAGGGATGCTCATCTCACGTGTCCCGGGAGCCCGGCCGCGGACGGAAGACGCCGCCGCGATCGGCGACGGTCTTAGCGTTCCTGACGCGCGGGGGAAACAGCGGATCGGCATGGCCGGCAGAGCCGCGTCACGGGCGCGTCAGGGATGGATGGAGCTACGGATGGAGTTCGGCGTCTCCGGACGGTCTCAGGCCGTGGCCGACCGCCGGAACGGCCGCAGCATCCGCACCAGCCGTCCCTTGGGCGGGGTGGATACCGACCTCCGCGCCGGGACGGTCACGTCCAGCGCGGCTTCCGCGACCGGGTCGTGCCTCTCGTCCTCCGGCTCGCAGTGCCGAACCTCGTCCAGGACATCAACCACGATGCGGGGAATGGGATGCTGATGTTCTTCGAGCAGGAGCGAGGCGGTCCAGAGGCGGCTGGCATTCGCCAGGGGGAGCGTCCCGCGTGTCAGGCGCTCCATCAGCATCCGGTCGGCCAGCGTGGCAGCCAAGGCGCTGACGGTCTGGAGCTGATTGTGATGGGTCGTGCTGTTCATAGCAATTTCAGTTCATGCGCGTAATCGAACTCAGGCTTGCCGAAGGTGAGCAGCCAAATTTGGCGATTGTATAGCATTCGTTCGGGCGAGATACCGGCCTCGTCATCTGAATCCTGACAGGAACTGGTTCGCGGATGCGCGCGACCGGCTGCTCGGGCGGACCATCTCCGGTCCTCCGCGGTGTGGGCTTCCTCCGCCACAGGCGGGCGAGGAGAGACTCATCCTCCGAGCCGGCCTGTCGGACCGGGCCCGGGTTCCGAACACGAAAAAAGGGGTCGGCGATCCGCCAACCCCTTGCGCTATCGAGCGAAATCGATGGTACCACCGCCCCGGCTCGAACGGGGGACCCCCAGATCCACAATCTGGTTAGGGAGCAAAACAATCCCTAACATTCAGGTGGTTCTGGGTCGGTCAACGGCTTTGCCAGACCTAGCAAAAACTGCCATTGTGATGCTTCGTTAATAACGCGGGGTAACAGGGCGTAACGCCCGGTTTCTGTTACCCCTGGTTACCCCGGAGGATCACCAGAGTGGCAGCGCGAGTCCTGACCGTGCAAGCCATAGAACGCCTGAAGCCGGACGCCGCGCGTCGGCTGGAAATCCCGGACGCGACGCTGCCGGGCCTGTACTTCATCATCCAGCCGTCCGGCGCGAAAAGCTGGGCGGTCCGGTACCGTCATGGCGGCCGAACTAGGAAGCTTACCCTCGGCGCTTATCCGGCTCTCGATCTCGCCAAGGCGCGAACCGAGGGGAGGGCGGCTCTTCAGTTGGTGTCGCTAGGGCAGGATCCGGTCGCCGAGCGCAAGGTCGCCGTGCCCTTGCCGGCGCGTGACCTGATCGGCTCGGTGATCGACAGCTTCATTGAGCGGCACGTGAGGCCTCGCAACCGGCCCCGCACCGCCGAGGAGACGATCCGGATCCTGCGGACCAAGGTGCTGCCGGTCTGGGACGGCCGGAAGATCCAAGACATCGGCCGCCGCGACGTGATCGAGCTGCTCGACGGGATCGTGGATGCCGGTACGCCCGTCGCGGCGAACCGAACGCTGGCGGCGCTATCCAAGCTGTTCAACTGGGCTACCGATCGCGATGTCATCGACGCGAACCCGTGCGTGCGGATAAAGGCGCCGGCCGCAGAGACGAGCCGCGATCGAGTCCTGAGCGACGACGAACTGCGCTTGCTCTGGCGAGCTTGCGCGGCAATCGGCTGGCCGTTCGGTCCGTTCGTGCAGATCCTGTTGCTGACGGCTCAGCGCCGCGACGAGGTCGCGAAGATGCGGCGAATTGAGCTGCGAGAGGGCAGCACGCTGTGGACCATACCGGCCGAGCGGGCGAAGAACGGTCAGGCTCACGACGTGCCGTTGAGCGCTGCGGTGCAGGACGTCTTAGGTTCGCTACCGAGGGTGGCTGGGCAAGCCGGGTACCTCATCAGCACCACCGGCAACAGTGGCGTCTCGGGTTACGCTAAGGCGAAGGCGCGCCTTGATGCCGCGATGCTGGCGCTTGCACGCACGGATGCTGCAGTGGCGGGGGACGACCCAGAGAGCATCGTTCTCGAGCCCTGGCGGCTGCACGATCTGCGCCGGACGGCTTCCACAGGTATGGGCCGCCTGAAGATTGATCCGCATGTAATCGAGGCCGTGCTGAACCATCGGTCCGGCGTCATCCAAGGCGTGGCGGCTGTCTACAACCGCTACCAGTACCTCGACGAGAAGCGGGCGGCGTTGGAGGCATGGGCCGCGCACGTCGAAGCGATCGTCGGCAAGGAGGGGCGGTGAGCGACAAGCCTGACATGAAGGCGCTGGCGGAGCAGGTGCGAGCGTTCGCTCAGACACCACGCATGCAGGAACTGAAACGGCAGGTTGAGGCGCTTCGGCAGTCGCCACCAGAGCATATTCGCAAGCTGAGAGACGATCTGAAAGAATTTAGCGCTCGACAACGCATGCAATTGGGGCCGCGCGGTCAGTCTGGGGTTGAACCTCAGCCTTCAGGAAAACGGGGGCGCGGAAGGCCAAAAGGCGCACACTACTCGAACGATGCGGCTATCATTGCTCAGATAAGGAGTGAATTGCTTAGGACCGGCGAACTCGATGTGGAGCCAGTTGCGCTTCGCTTCGTCCGCCAAGCTGGCGGCGGCGGCACGCCTAAGAGCAAAGCTCGACGACTTACCAGAAGGTACATGAAGCAATACGGCCGTCCCAGGGAGCAGTAATCCCTGAATTTCGCTCCCTACAGGCTGATTATTACTCCCTAGAAATCGATTTTAAATCCTTCGCAATCCGCGGCGACCGCGAGCATGTTTGCTTTGTGGCGCGAGAGTTTGCGCGCGTTTGGAGGTGTGAAGATGAGCGAACGACAGAAGCTCTACTACACCGCGACCCAGGTCCGCCGCCGCTATGGCGGGATCAGTGAAATGGGTCTGTGGCGCTGGATCCACGACGGGAAGATCAACTTCCCGAAGCCGGACATGATCCCGAATGGCCGACGCCTCTGGGCCGAGGAGACCCTCGATCGCTTCGACGCGCGCCTCGCAGTGAAGGAGGCCGCATAGGCCATGCAAAAGAAAACCTGCGCTCAGCGCGGGCCGAGGCAGGTTTCCGAGAATGTCGTTTTGGCGATCGACACTCACGGAGATACTCCCGCCCCCGCCTTCCGGCAAGATCTCTATCTCGCCGCACGCTTCGGCCTGAGCCCGGCCGTCGCCAACGTCGTCGCCGAATTGGCGCTGACGACACCTGAACACTGGAGGCGCGCATGAGCGCCTCCTCCCTCAATCCCGACGACTACGCCTATGGCGACCCGGACAAGTACCGGGCCCATATCGCCGAGCTGATGGCGATGGTCGGCGTGCGCGCCAACATGGCCGCCGACTACGCTGCCCTGCGTGACGATGCTGGGCTCCGATACACCCTGAAATGCGCGGCGGCCGAATTCAGGGCCGCCCTCGGTTTGCTCGGCGATCTGGCAGAGCAGACCGAACGCGAGCGCCAGCGGCGGCAGCCCGCGCCCGCCTCCCACCGCCATTCGAATTCGGAGGTGCGCCCATGAGAGCGCAAGAATTTGCCGCCGAGTTGGATCGGAGCGGCTCGCTGGACGATCACCACCGCGGTGATCCCGGAAGACCTAACGGCGCCAACGGCACTATCGGCACAGGGGGTAGAGATGGTTGGCCGGAGCCCGATCTGAGCCTGCTCGGCACCGGCCGCCGCGCGCCGCCACCGTTCCCGCTGCATCTGCTCGGCCCGTGGGCCGGGTGGTGCGAGCGCAAGGCCAAGGGTGCGTCCGCGCCGGTCGACTACGTGGCGGTCGCTCTGCTCGCCAGCGTCGGAGCCACCATCGCCAACGTGCGCTGGCCGCAGGCAGGCACAGCGTGGTCTGAGCCGCCGGTCCTGTGGTGCGCCGAGGTCGGGCCCCCATCCTCGTCCAAGTCGCCGAGCATGGATGCCGCGTTCGCCTTGGTCCGGTTCGCAGAGGATCGGATGGCGGACGGCTTCGAGCAGGTCCAGCAGGAGCACGCCACTGCCAAGCAGGCTTGCGAGGCCCGGATCGAGGCGTGGAAGGTTGAGGTCAAAACCGCCGTGAAGAACGGTGACCCGCCGCCAGCCATGCCCGCCGATGCCCAGGAGCCGCCCGCACCGGTCCGGCCGCGGATCCGGGTGGCCGACGCCACCGTCGAGGCGCTGGGCGCGCTCGCCGCTGGCCTGCCGCGCGGACTCCTCTTGGTCCGTGACGAACTGGCCGGCTGGTTGGGTGCCTTCGACCGGTACGGTGGCGGCGGATCCGACCGGGCGTTCGCGATCGAGATGTATGGTGGGCGCGCCTACGTCGTGGACCGGATGAAGAACCCGGAGCCGCTGCGCATCCGGCATCTCAGCGTCGGCGTGCTCGGCGGCGTCCAGCCCGACAAGTTGGAGATGATCCTGAACGGGCCGGACGACGGGCTCGCCTCTCGACTCCTGTGGGCGTGGCCGGAGACCAAGCCTGAGTTCCACCTCGCCCGCGGCGCGCAGGACGACGGGCCGATGCAGCGCGCGTTCGCTCGGCTCACTGACCTGCTGCAGATCCATGACGAGTTCGGGCATCCTGAGCCGGTGATCGTGCCGCTCGCCCGCGAGGCGGAGGACCGGCTGGAGGCGTTCGCCAGGGACATCGTGGAGCGCTGCCACATGGCCAGCGGCCTGCTCGCCGGAACGCTCGGCAAGGCCCGCGGGCACTGCCTGCGCCTGTCCGCCGTTCTGGAGTACCTCTGGTGGTGCGGCGGCACCGAGGAGTCGGAGCCGAAGGTCATCTCGCCCGAGTCGGTGACGGCCGCGGCGGACCTGCTGAACGCCTACTTCCTGCCGATGGCCGAGCGGGTGTTCGGGGACGCCACGATCCCGGTGGCCGAACGGCGCGGGATGCTGTTGGCACAGCATCTCCGGCAGAACCGGATCGCCGAGTTCAACGCCCGCGAGGTTCGGCGGCAGATCGGCGGCATGCTGCGCGACGCAGCCGACATGGAGGCGGCCTGCAAGCAACTCGTGGAGGCTGGGCTGATCCGCCCGCGCTTCACCCGAGCCGGCGAGGTGAAGGGCCGGAAGTCGCAGGGCTACGAGGTTCACCCGGAGGTCGCCGTCACCCGCCCTTTTGCCGATAGCCCGGTTTCAGCGCGATCTTACCCCCCTGTGCCAATAGTGCCATTAGCGCCAATAGCTCCGAAATCCGACCTAACGGCACAAACGGCACAAACGGCACAGGGGGGTAAGATAAATTCGGACGGGCCTGAAATCGGGCGCCTGTTCGAGGAGATGATCCGCGATATCGGCTTGGAGGAGATGCTTCGGCTCGGCGAGATCGCCGGCTTCAAGGTCCGGCAGCGGTACGTTGAGATGAGCCCAGCCGAGCGCGCACTATTCCACAAGCACCATGGTGTCGGCGTGCTGGTCGGCGCCCGTCCGGAGTCGAGGCGGCGGGGCAAGCGCGCCGAGCCGGCGCCGTTCACTGAGGAGACCCGGCGCCGGCTGGTTGAGCACTACCGTAGCCTACAGCCCAACTCGTCCCGAACGATTGAGGAAACCGCGCTGCTGAAGCACAACGTCTTGGCGATCTGGACCCTGGATGGGATCCCGCTGGACTTCCTCGACGAGTTGCGGGCCGAGGCTTAGCCCAGCACCAGCCGGATCAGCAGCGCGGCGACCACCGAGCCCGCGAGTGCGATACTCAGCAGCATCGGGCTGCTCAGCTTGTCCGCGGTGTAGGTGTTCTCCTCCAATCGGCGGAGCAACTGGTTGGCAGAGGTATCGCTCGCCGTATTAGCTTTCATATCGTGATAGACAGGCCCGCTCATAGGGATCTCCTTCCCGCAGGAGGATCGACTCGCTCTGGCCGATGTCAGTGTTGGGCCGCTCCCGCCAGGTCAGGTGAGCGGCCGACACCCGGATATACCGCGTTCACTGCCGCACGGGATTGCGATGCAGAACATGCGCGGCGCCTTGTCATCGGCAATGCTGGAACTGGGCTAAAAGCAGGACGAAGCGCTTCCCCTCAAGCGACATGCCCGCACGACCGGCCGGTCAGGTGGCTGGATCTTCGACAACCGGCACGGCGAAGAACTTGAACGGATCCTCGACGGCCCCGCCCTGCGTATCCATCGCATTGGCACAGTGCTGGCTCTCTATCGGTGTCGACAGCCGGTGCGTGAAGGTCGCTGTCGGTGCCTGCGCTTTGGCGGTCTCGACCTGCTTCTCAATCTCTCCGCTGTGGGTCGAGTGGCAAAACATCCAAGGCTCACCGTCTTTTTCGATCGTCACGTAGGCCATGAGGCTCCTCCAGCGGTTCGGGGGAGACAACGCGGCAGGATGCAATTGGGCAGCGGGTGATCGTCGCGGTGCCGATCAGATGCCGACGCTCGCCGCCCCGGCTTCAGCGGCCTGCTTCACGGTGGCCCCGTCTCGCAGTGCCATCGCTATGGCGGTCGACATCGTGTCGACGGCTAGCGCTCGATCGTCCCTGGGATCGTGATGTTTGCTCGCCCCCGA
This sequence comes from Methylobacterium sp. A49B, assembly GCF_053346215.1. Taxonomy (NCBI): domain Bacteria; kingdom Pseudomonadati; phylum Pseudomonadota; class Alphaproteobacteria; order Hyphomicrobiales; family Methylobacteriaceae; genus Methylobacterium; species Methylobacterium sp. A49B. The sequence continues at coordinate 17,917 of NZ_JBKFBO010000091.1, read as the reverse complement.
TCGCAGCTTCGCGTAGGGCCCATCCGGAAATTTCCGATCAAGCCTTTCCCGCAGCATCCGGACGGCAGCTTTGTAGTCCGCATCGAAGTCTCTGCTCTTGCTGAGAGAAGGCCCCTCGTAGGTTCCAGCCTCCTTCTCAGTAGCCATCAGTTTGGTCCGGCGCTCATGCGCAGTGCCGAGAAAAAGATTGAGTACCTCGGCGATCAACCGGCGAAAGAACGACATCGGAGCCCCCTGAGCAGGCAACGAATGACGCAACTAATTGCTGTTCGTAGCACGATTATGGGGGTCGTCTCAGAATTGATCGATGAACGCCATTGCTAGCAAGGCGAGTGCGATCAGCGCGCTCATTCCGTAGCTGTAGCTAGCGACTGTCCGATTACTGACAAATCCGACGCACAAGGCGGTGGCGAGCAGTACGACTAAGGGGGTCACGAAGGAGCGCACGGACCTGCCTCCGGTAGCGTGACGCATGCTAGAGCATATTTGCCCCTATTCAGCGTCCATCCATTGAGATGCGGCATATTGACATGAATTTCCGGCACTGAACATCACATAAAGCAACGAAGCATAACTAAGCACAACGCCAATCACGGGATGGCAGGCAGGAAGAACTGTTTTCAATCTTGCGGATGCTCCAAAAGTAGCTAATCAATTTGGCTATGGAGTGTCTGAGGCGTAGCCACGTTATGACCAATCCTCTTCGTCGAGATGCTTTGCTGCGGCTGAAGGTCGAGACCGACCTCGCCCGAGCCGTGGAGGCCACCGCCCGCCAGCGCGGCCAGACCATGTCCGAGTTCACGCGCCAGAGCCTGCGCGCGCATCTCGCTCGTCACGGTGTTCGTCTCAGCCCGGACGACGGTCCCCGACCCGCCGGTCCGGCGGCCGCCCTCGCTCGTGCAGCCTGAGGGAGATCGGAATGAACCTCCCGATCGCCAACATCCGCACCGACCGCCACGTCGCGCCGTACGTCAGCCTCGGCCGCAGCCGTCCTGACCTGAAGCCGGTGGCGCCATCGGAGCCCCGCACTTCCGCGCAGATCTTCGCCGAGGGCGAGCACGCGCGACGTCAGTGCGATGCCCTGCTCGCGAGCCGGCCCGACATGCTCCTGCTCGGCTCGCCGGAGGAGGTCGCCGACCTCGACGCCAGCATTGAGCGCGCTCGGATCCGGATGGCTCAGGCTCATGCCCAGCACGCCGCGGCGTTGGTGTCTGAGACCGAGGCGCAGGCCGCGCACGAGGTCGAGCAAAAGCGCCGCCGAGATCATCACCGCAAGGCCATGAAGGCCAGCGCCGAGCTTGAGAAGCTGTCCGCCGAGTACGTCACCGAGGCGCAGCGCCTGGTACCGCTGCTGGAGCGGATCCGCGAGCGCGCCGCGCTGATCGAGGCTGCCAACTACGCGTTGCCTGACGGCGCCGATCCAGTCCCGACCGGTGAGCCCCGCTGCAGCTGGGAAGACCGGCCTGACCAGCCGCACAGCTCCATCGCCAACCGGGTGCGCCTGCCCGGCTTGGATCGCTCCACCCCCATCTGGTGAGACCACCGTCATGACCATCAGCCGACAGGAAACCGCCGAGAACGTCGCCTTTTGGCGCCGCGTCCTCAATAAGCCCGAGCCGGTGGCTCCCGAGCGCAAGCCCACTCAGGCTGAGCGCATGGCCGCTTGGTCAGCCCAAAACCGCCAGGACGAGGCTAAGGGCCCGCAGACCCGCTCCGCCGTCGAGCAGAGCCGGCGCGATCTGCATGTTCCCGGCACCGCCTATCAGGTTGGCCAGGAGCGCTACGCGGCTGACGGCAGCCGCTGGAAGCGTACCGGCTGAAGGAATTGCGCGGGTCCAAGCCTACGGGCCTTCTCCCCGCGCCATTGAGGGCGATGCAGTCAGCCCAACAGCGACAAGCCAGCCTGTCCCCGAACGACCATGGCCATGGGACCGGGGATCCAAAGGCCGGCGAGGCTGCACTCCCTGACCAAGCAGGGAACCTCGGAGATCGCGGCGGAGGGGTCACCCCGCTGCGGTCTCCTCACCCGACAGTCCGGAGAGTCTCATGGCTACAACCAAGCCCGACACCACCGTGAAGACCGACGTGCCGGTCATCGAGACCACGCCCGTCGATCGCGGTGACGCCCACGGCATCGGCAACACCGAGCGGGCGCCGATCCGGCCTGATCTGCTCCACGAGTCCGCCGAGGACGCTCAGGCCAACGGCACTGCATTCCGTCGAGGCTGACGACCGTGTCAGTCGCCTCCACCACCGCCACCGCCGTCTCCACCACCACAGCTGCCGCCGTCGCTGGAGGAGCCGCCGTGCGAGCAGCTATGGCCGCCGTAGGTGCTGGAGTCCGGGCTCGAAGGATTGCTGTTCCAGCTCACATCCCCACCGCCGCCGTAGGTGTAGCCAACCTGCCGTCGCCTCGGTCTCGTCAGCAGATACAGGAAGACTGTGATCGGCAAGATGGCCACGGAGACGAACACCGTGATCATGACCGAGTGCACTACGTCCATCAGAACCTCCATCGGTTCGTCGGTCTGGACACTATAGCACACGCGCCCCTGCAGCGTCCTGAGGGCCGGGACAGGTGGGACCCAACGGGGATCTCCGCGCGGAGGGTGCCCTGATGTGTGTCCTGGGGTCCTTCCCAGGGGTGGTCAGGGCCGAGGGTCCGCCCGAGTCCGATAACTCCGCAGGCGCAGCGGACTGCAAGTTCCACCACAACGCAAACCGGAAACTTGAACATGGCGATGACGAAGCGGCTGTGGTCGCTGAATGCGCTGGCCGTCGAGTTGGACGCCGATCGGCGCACCGTCGCCAACGCCCTCAAGCGTGTGCCTGCGGACGGAGAGCAGGCGGGTCATCCGGCTTGGTTCATCCTCACGGCGATCCGCGCGATGTGGCCGGCGCCCGACGCGAACGGCGAGATCTTGGACCCGACGCAGGAGCGGGCTCGCAAGGATCGGGCGCTCGCGATCCAAACCGAACTGCGAAACGACGTATCGTTAGGCAAGCTCGTCTCAGCGGATGACGCTGTGGCAGCTTGGACAGCAATGGTGGTAACCGCTCGCAATCATTTTCTCGGCTTGCCAAGCAAACTAAGAATGCTCGTGCCGCGCGAGTATCAAGAAAACGTTCATGGACGGGCCGAAGACCTTGTGCACAATGCCCTGAATGAACTTGCCGATGCCATCGTGAATTCTGGGAGCGATGACGACAGCCGGCTGCAAAATAGAGGCAAGGAAGGTGAAGCTGATGACGGGCAACATGGTAGCGAAGATCTTGAAGGGCGAGGACGCGGACACAGGCAACCCCGAGCTGAACGCAGTTCTGCGGCGAACCGGCGAGCGTCTGCGCAACCTTCCGACGGACCTCGCACAGAAGCTCTTTGAGACCGACCCGAAGGATCGGGAGTTCGTGCTGCGCGAGGCGGTCGAGCAGATCGTGCTGGAGATGGACCTCTTCATGATGAGAAGGGGAGTCGACCTTGCAGACCATAAGTGATGTCAGCGAGGTGGCCGACCTGCCAGCCCCCCAGCCCGTCCCCTCCAACGCCCCGCCGCGCATCGGCGAGATCCGAACCCTGCTCGGCGTGCGGTTGCGCTGGAACGGCTCCCGCTGGGTGAAGGCCGACTGACATGCCCAAGCCGCAGGAAGTCGCATCCATCCAGGTGAAGGGAAAGCGCTACCTCAACTGGCAGACGGTGTCGGTCACCCGGTCCGGCGTCGAGCTGTTCCCGAAGTTCGCCTTCACGGCAGCCGCGCCGGCCGAGAGTGCTCCGGACTTCGCCTCCATGAAGCTCGGGATCGGTGATCCGTGCGAGGTCTACCTCGGTGGGCGGCAGGCCGTTGCCGAGGGGCGCATCACCGGCCGGCAGCCTGCCTACGATGCCAAGGAGCACGGCCTGCAGATCACGGGCACGACCCGCTCGCAGGTGATCGCACGCAGCACCATCGACCATGAGAAAGGTGAGTTCAAAAACTACTCACTGAGCCAGATCGCCAATGCCGTTCTCAAGCCTTACGGTGTTAAGTTTAGCCTCAAGGGCGACACGTCCGACGCCGACAAGGTGTTTCCTAAAGTCAACGTGCAGGTCGGCGAGACCGTTTTTGAGTTCATTGAGCGCCTGTGCCGGTTCCGAAACATCTACCTGCTGCCTGGGCAAGGTACGGACATCATCGGCTATAGGCTTAAGGCTAAGTCAGGCTCCATCGCCGAGCTGGAGGAAGGTCGAAACATCCTCGCCGGGAATGCGGTCTTTGATTACGGGGACGCCTTTTCCGAGATCCAGTCCATTGGCCAGCAGCCCGGCAACGATCAGACCTTCGGTGACGCCTCCCGGGACGTGACCGCGACGGTGAAGAACTCGGCGGTCATCGAGCACGCGCCTCTTCGCCTGATTGCAGAGATGCCAGGCGATCAGGCCGACATGCGGATGCGGGCCCAGCACGAAAACGGGTTCAGTCTCGCTAATCAGGTCAATGTGAACATCAAGGTCCAGGGCTGGTTCAAGGACCAGAACAGCCTCTGGCTTGAGCATATCGGCGATGTCGTGTCGGTCTACTCGCCGATGCTCTTCACCAAGGACCGCATGCAGTTGGCGATCCAGGCCGTGACCTCTTCGCAGGGGCCGCAGGGCACCACCACCGACATCAACTTGGTCCTGCCGAAAGCCTACAACGGCGGCGGCCAGACCCAGTCCAGCGCCGGCCAGGGCTCCGGCGGCACCCCGGCGGGGCTCTACACCTGAGCGCCCTCATAGACATAGGAGGCCGGCATGGCCGATGAAGCCTTGCGCATGCGCGCGGAAGTGGTCGATGCATTCAGCGGCCCCCTCAAGAGCCTCCGTTCGCAGCTTCTGGATGTTTCCCGGCAGGGTGCCAGCCACGGCGAGACCCTGGCGAAGGGCATGGGCAAGGCCGAGGCCGCGATCCAGTCCACGGCAAGATCCGCGACGACGGTCCTTAACCCCGCTTTGGCGACCGTCGGCGTGACGGGCCTGACGGCCGGCGCGGCGGTGGCCGGCGTGGCGATGTCGCTGAACAAGCTCTCTAGCAACCTGTCGAGCCTGGGCGCGCTCAGCCGTGAGACGGGCGTGGCGGCCGGCACGCTGCAGACCTTGGGCGCGGTGGCTCGCAAGTTCGGGCTGGAGCAGGATGCCGTGGCCTCCGGCACCAAGACCTTCGCCGGGAACATGAGGGAGTTCTCCCGCGGCATCGGCGAGACCTATCAGTGGCTGAACCGGCAGGGCACCGACGCGGCCGGGCGGAAAGCCTTTCAGGACTTCGCCCAGGACATCCGCGGCACGACGGATGAGGGCGAGAAGCTCCGCAAGAGCCTCCAGTTCATGGAGAGCATCAAGAACCCGGTCGAGCGTGGGATCTTCGCCCAGCGCCTGTTCGGCAACGCCGACTTCGGCCGGCTAGCGGACGGGCACCTCGGCAAGCTGAGCGACGTGTGGAACGCAGCGAAGGAACGGCTCGGCCCACTTGATCCGAAGGCCCTCCTCCAGGCCGAGAAGTTCGAGCAGGCCATCGCCGACCTGCGCACCTCGATGCAGACGATCGGCACGACGATCGCCCGGGAGGTGCTGCCGTTCGCATCCGAGTTCACCCAGTGGATCGACGGCATCGCCAAGGATCAGCGCGGTGACTTCGTTAAGGGGCTGCGTACTGGCCTTCAGGACATCAGCCGCGAATTGAACGCCATCGACTGGAAGGGGGCCGGCGAGAGCGCCAAGCAGATGTTGCTTGCGACCACCGCGCTTGTGACGCCCCTCATGAATGACGTGAAGGAAATCGCCGCGGCGATCCGCTCCTTCAACGAGGGCAAGTACGTCGAGTCGTTCCGGCACCTGGACGGCGGCAGCGGTCCGCTGGCGCGCCGGCTCGCCCCCATGAAGGGCGATGACGAGATCAACGCCCAGGAGGAGGTGGATCGCCTCCGGAAGCTGCGGGATGTAGCGAACGAGGCCTCGCAGCACCTCATCGGTCGGACCCAGCAGCGCATGGGTCTGATCGATAGCCCGGAGGCTGCACAGCAGAAGCTCACGGCCGCCGAGGCCGAGCTGGCCCGTCTGAAGGCTCGCACGCCGGAGGAGCGCGACCGCGACTACCGGGAGTCGACGGAGAAGCTGCGCCGATCGATCGACGGCCTGTCCGAGCAGATGAAGGCGCAGCAGGGCGCCACGGCTCAGAAAAGCTCCGCAGACGGCGACGGTCCGTTCGCGGGTGCTCGTGTCCAGACGGCAGGGTTCAGCGGTGGCGGCTTCGGGCGGATGCCTGGGCTTGGGCGCGGCGCCAACCTGCCCGGCGGCGGCTCCGGTCCCGGCTACAGCGGCGAGCAGGGCTCGGCGGGTGGTCGGTTCAACGGGCTGGGTGGGTCCCGTCCGCGGGTTGAGAGCGCCCCCTTGCCTCCGATCGGATCGGGCGGCGCTTCCGTCGCCCGCGGCCGCCTGTCCAGCAACCAGCAGGAGGCTTACCGCGCAGCCCGTGCGGAAGGGCTATCCGATGTGGCCGCGCGCGCCCTCGTAGCCAACATGAGCGGCGAGTCGCTCGCCAATCCGCGGGACCATCACTTTGATCGCCTGCACATGTCGCAAGGCATCGTGCAGTGGGACCCGCCGCGCGCCGAGGCGATCCGTCGGAAGTTTGGGGCGTACCCGAAGGATCTATCCGTCACGGACCAGACCCGCGCGGCCATCGACGAGATCCGCTCCAACCCGCGGTTCCGGCGTACCGCACGCGCGCTGGAGAGCGACGATCCCAACACCATCCTCGGCGCGCTCGTGGAGAACTTCGAGGCGCCGCAGAACACCCGGCGAGCCATCGCGGAGCGGCAGCGGTTCTACCGGGGCTTCCGGCCGGATGCAGCGGTCGCCGACGCGGATCGCCCGCGGGTCGCAGGCATGGAGCGTCCGCAGGCATCAGGCGCGGACGGCGAAGCCTGGGCAGCCCGGGAGAAGGCCAGGAAAGCTTTCGAGGCGATGCAGCAGGGCGAGGGCCGCCTCGACGCCTCAGCCGGCAGGGCTGGCATCGTGGCCGGACCCAAGGTCGAGAACAACGGCTCCGTGACGGTCAACGTGCAGAAGGCCGGGCCCGATGCGCGGGTCACGACCTCGGCCACGGGAAACCTCTTCCGCGACATCGTGCAGAACCACGGGCGGCAGATGGCGAAGGCGGATTAGGGTTCAGTGTTCCTCGACGCGGAAGTGGCGCGCGAGTTCTCCGTATATCCCGTTCGGCAGTTCAAGCGCGCGGTTCAGTGAGACGCCGCCAGTCTGGCCGGACACCACCTTGATGATCTGAGCAAGCTCGTAGGCCGTGATGTCCGGCTGAGGCTCGAAGTGGTAGCGCTTGCCGAAGAAAGGGCGCATCTCACCGACGCGGCTTGGGAACTCGGCCACGGCGCTTCTCCAGTGGTCCGCGCATATCGCGCACTCTGGCAGGATAGCTGGCGGGGTGTTGGTGTCGAGCCTACGGATGGCTCTTCAGCAATGTGGATGAGCGGCAGGGCTGCTGTGGCTGCGACGCTATGCAGTCAATCTACGCATGGAACGGACTAAGAACATGCGTTAGAAGGTGTGGACAGCGTGCATACCACGCACATATCCACAGGCTGATACCCCTTTGTAGGGTAGGCACGACGACCGCGGGGAGGGTTGGCCGATGCGCATCTGCACTACCCTGCGGTTTAACAAGCGGCCTGTCTTCCGCCATCGCCACTCCGGTGCATAGGAGCAAAGCGATGCTTGTTCTGCACGAGCGCGAGAAACTGATCCAAGCGATCATTTTCTTTGCAATGAATACACGGAAATTAGGAAAAACAAAGCTCTACAAGCTTTTGTATTTTCTCGATTTTGAGCATTATAAATTAACAGGCCGAAGTGTCACCGGCCTTAACTACAACGCTTGGCCAATGGGACCAGTGCCCGTTGCTTTGCATGAAGAAATCACGATGCCGAGCGAGGATTTAGCCAAGGCAATAACTTTTGGTGAGCGCATCGTTGCCGGGGATCGAGCAATGCTCACCATTGATCCAAAAATTCCGTTCGAGGATCGTCATTTCTCGAAAAGGGAAATTCGTATACTTCACGACCTCCGCGATAGATATTTTAACGCATCCGCAGACCAAATGGTCGAGGAAACACACTTAGAGAATTTACCTTGGCATAAGGTATATGAAGAGCAGGGCAAGCGCCAAGCACCAATACCGTATGACATGGCACTCCGACCCGACGAAGCAGAATTTATGCGGCAAGTCGTGGATGACAGGAAAGAATTGCTGAGCCGGTTGGGATGACCCCTGGCTCAGTCTTTTTTCACGAAGAATTTGAATTTCATGATGGTGAGTCGGGTGAAAAACTTTTCGTTGTGTTGGGAAATATCGGGGATATCGCGATAGTTGCAAAAACAACATCAAGACAAAAGGGTAAAGGCACGGTTTATGGCTGCCAGCCCAAAGATCGTCTACATAACTTCTTCATTCCTCCCAACGTGACGTACCTTAAGAAAACCACTTGGATTTGCCTAAATGAATTCTACGAAATCGACATCAAAGAAGCCCTTCGATTGCGCGTGAAAGGCACTATCAAGCCGGTGTGCACCTTCAAAGACGCAATTATTCGCGAAATTCAAGATTGCGCTTTAGAAAGCGAAGACATCAGCCGCGCCCAGCATGCAGCAGTGACAGCCTGCCTCATATGATCAGATCTCAATCAGAGCCGCTTATTGCTTGGTAATAATTAGCGGACTTAAACTAGGCCGCTTTGCCTTCGACGCTACCTTAGCAGGGCGCGGCTTCTGTGGGCCCGGCAGGACTCGAACCTGCAACCAGACCGTTATGAGCGGTCGGCTCTAACCGTTGAGCTACAGGCCTTTCGCCGTTCTCGTCGAGGAAGATGACGCCGGCGGCTTTGAGGGCGGCCTAGAGCTTGGCCCTGAGGTCTGCGCGGCCGCCGATCAGGCCGCCTGCTTCCGTGGCCTCGCTAGAGAGTTGCCGACGGCACCCCTATCAGTGCCGGGTCGTGATGCCTCCGCCATCGCAGTCCTGCTGGAAGGGCTGCGGCGCGGCTCGGAGGTCTATCCTTCGCCGTTAGTTCTATCGCCGCCGACACCATAGGTTTCGGACGATACCGCGAGGTGATCGGCCAATTCCTGGGCGGCCGCGTCACCGAACGTGCGACGCGCCATCGCCACCAGTTCGTCCCGCGTCGGCTCACTCATGTCGACGGGGCAACAAGCGCTGAACGCGATAAGCTGCGGCTGCATGGCGGCACCGGATGACTGAGGAGACCTTCACAACGCTCATCCGGCAAGTTGGTTACTGCCGTCTGAAGGTTTCGGCTTCAGTGCCCCGCCACCTTCGCCTGAAGTATCGCCTGCAGGACCGCTAGCGCGGCGCCTCCTGGATGCCGGATAGGCTCCAGGCCCTGGTAGCGACGACTCCGCACCCCCGGCGGTTGCATCTTGGCCTCACCCGGTCCCGGGCCAGTTCTCGTCACGACACCCCATTCTGGAAGAGCGTGCGCAGCAATGATCAACGCGGCGTCGGTCCAGGCCTTCGCCTCCATGAACAGGGCGAACCGCACTTTGATGTCGGCATGCGGCTTACCGGTCGTGGCGAACCACACATCGGCGAACAGCTCGCGCGAGGGTTCGCGGGATGCGGCGACCTTCTCGATCAGAACGTTGAGGCGAGCTCCGTCGGGTTTCTTCACACCCGGTCAGATCCGCTTGCCCTGAACGTCCAGCCCCTTCAGAGGCACGCCTGTCCTGAACCGTCCGTATTTCCGGCCGATGTGATCGAGGAACGCACCGTAGGCCATTCTTACAAGATGCCGCTCGTTGTCGACGACGACGCGCAGGAGACGAGCACGGAACAGCTCGTCAGGCTCCGGATCGCTCACTTCCGATAACCCTTCAACTTCAGACACTCGGTGAGGGGGTTAGGCGTCGTCATCTTCGGTGCCGCCATTCTCGAAGCCATCGAATCCATCCAGGGGCACACCGGTCCGGTACACGTTGTATTTGCGACCCAACGCGTCGAGCTGCTTTCCCGACGCTCCCAACACGAGATCCCGATCGCCGTCAGGAACTTCTCGCAGCAGCCGCTCGCGGAAATCGGCGTCGGGTTCGGGATCGCTCATTTGAGATAGCCCTTCGCCTTCAGGTGCTCGGTGAGGGCTTCGCGGATCGCTTCAGGGCGTGATCGCGCTGTTTCTGTGTCTGCAGCAATCCACGCGTCCAACTCAGCCAGTAATGCTGGCTGCAACCGCACTTGGATGGGTGTGCCGGGTTCGGGATTGCGAACCGCTCGCACTTTCGTGGTTGCACGAGTTGACTTCGACATAGTTCGTGGTATCACGGATGCAGCCCGGCGGGAAGATGGAAGCTCCCACACCGGGCCTAACCCCACCACTCTGTTCGGAGAGCGGCATGGCTACCCACGCCCATAGCACACGCACGCCCTTATTACGCCTGTCCGGCAGCCCGCAGCCCTTATTAGGCCAGGGGCTCGGCCGGCAGCCGGGCCCCGTCACCATCGCCCTCGCGGCCATGCAGGCTGCGGATCCTGACCGCCAGCGCATCCGCGAGCTGCGCCGCCGGATCGCCGACCGGATCGAGGCGGACCTCGCCTTATTAGATGCCCTCGACGGCGATCCCGACTCGGAGCCCAGCCTTGGGGCGCCGGAGCCGGTGATCGGGTCTGGCTTCGGCCTCGGCCCACGAGTTCTTACCGATCAGGAGCGCTGGGCCGAGGGCAGCGCCGACGACCGCGAGCAGGACGCTGGCGACGAACGCGAGGAGGAAAACGAACACGGCGGCGACATCCAGGATGAGCCGCACGACCCACAGCCGGACGACGTGCTTCCGCGAATGCATCGATGGGATCCGCAGGTGGCGGACGGCGCCCGCAAGGCTCGCAGGCAGGCCGAGGCTATGCGCGCCCGCAAGGATCGGGGGGCGCGGTTATGAGCCGGCGGTGTGCCTTCAGCCCCATCGCGGAGATGGAGACCGATGTGAAGGACGTTGGCCGCTGGGCCCTTGTCCTGAGTCATATCGCGTCCTCCGATCACGCCATTGAGGGCGACGATATTCACGTCATCAGCGGCGTGCTGTTCGAAATCGGCAAGCGGCTCGCCACTCGCTGGGATGAAGCCTTCGAGGCAGCGAGGGGGGAACGATGACTGCTTCCACCCGTCGCACCGCGCTCGGCGCTATCCTCGCGGCACCGCTCACAGGTGGGGCCGTCATGGCCCTACCTTCTGTAGCGGCTGCGCCTCGGTCCGATCTGGCCGAGGCCTGTCTCTGGGCCATGCGGCATGTCGACTACATCAACACCGCGGCCATCGCCGAGGAGTGGGACGACGCCCGGATCAGTGATGAGGGTGACCTATCCGACGCCGTGATTGATCGGGCTATCGCGGAGCCATCGCGCTCCCTGTCGGACCTGCAGGCCAAAGCACAGCTCTGCCTCAAGGACTTCTCGGATCACGCACTGCCGTTCAGAGACCAAAGGGACGAAGGTAGCCTAGATGTGGGCCAGCGGCTCGTCCTGACCGTGCTGCGGGAGGTGATCAAGCTATGCGCCTGATCTACGCCTTCCTCGCCATCCGGATGATCCGGCTCGCCCGGTTCGATCTGGCCCGGTCAGAACGCCTCTACCGTGAGGGTGATGATGCCTTCGCGCGGTCGCGGGAGCGGGTGCGGCTAGCCGATGCCCTGGCCGCGCGAGCGGATCTACGGTGACAGAGGTGGGGGATGCGTCCCCCACCTTGGCCCCGAACAGAACGGAACCCCCTGGCTATCTTATGTTCAATTACGACCGAACGGACGATGGCCGAAAGGGGCACAACCCTTCAACATCCACGCCCGCCCGCTCGGCCTTTGGGCAAAGGAGGTCGCGTAGCGGGCGTGGAAGGTCGGAGGACGATCCGACTTCGATAGCCTACGCTCGGTCGGCCAAATGCGAAACGGTTTCGCTTTTGGAAAACGGAAACGGTTTCCGTTTTGCGCTCCCCAGGTCCGGGGAGACCAAACACGACACGGCTTCACTTTTGAAAACGGACACGGTGTCCGTTTCGCTAAGCCGGTTCTCAGCATCCACGCCCGCCCGGTTGAGACACACGGGGGAAGACGTCCGCGGGCGGGCGTGGTGGCCGAGAGGAGGTCGGCGCTCAACCCTAGCAAAGGCTGTGCGACACAGTCACGAACGCCGCTCGCAAATCCGGTGCGAGCTTAGCCCTTAGCCACGCACACGGTGACCGCGTTGGCGCCCGCCAAGGGGCGACCAGTGTCAGCAATCGCCTTCGCAGCCGCCTGGCACGCTTCCTTGGTGGTGAACTCGACGGATCCAACCGCCGCGCCCGATCCAGAGCCGGCCAGCATGATGATGAGCACGTAGACCAACGCATCCTCCTCGGTTCGAGGACGTCACCCCGCCAAAGGATGCAGTTCGCACAATCCGTGCGGGCAAAAGAAAACCAGAGGTCGCTGTTACCCTCAGCGTTACCCCTGGTCCACTTTCGAGCTGACTGAAACCAGCTAAGTCCTTGGTACCACCGCCCCGGCTCGAACGGGGGACCCCCAGATCCACAATCTGGTGCTCTAACCAACTGAGCTACGGCGGCACTGGCGGGCGGTGTATCGTGGGCCGCGGCGGTTTTCAAGGCGATCTGTGCGCCGGGATGCAGGGCCGGTGGACGCAGCAGGCAATCGGACCCTAAGTGCAGGGGCCGGACCGGAGGGCGAGGAACCGACCGTGAGCGCGCGACAGCCAGCGGCGGCGGAGCAGGGGCAGAGCTCCGCCGGGAGGTCAGCGGACGCGCCGGGCCGGAAGGCGGCCGGTTCGGGCGGGCGCACCCGTCGGCGCTGGACCGGTGCCGGGATCGTCCAGGCTCCGGGACGCCTGCGCAGCCTCGTCCGCCGGAGCGAGGGCGGACTCGTGGCGCTCGCCACCCTGGTGGGCTGCATCGCCGGGGCGGCCGTCTCCGCCATGAGCTGGGTGACCCAGAGCCTGCGCGAGCTGCTCTTCCTTCTGCCCCAGGGCCTGCGCCTCAGCGCGGCCGATACGGTGACGCCGGCGCTCCTGCTCGTCGGCCCCTGCCTCGGCGGCGCGCTGCTGGGGACGTTGATCGTGGCGATGCAGTATGTGCGCGGTCCCCGCAAGCGCCCCGCCATCGACCCGATCGAGGCGAACGCTCTGCACGGCGGGCGAATGTCCCTGCGCGACAGCGTCTACCTCGCCCTTCAGAACGTCATCTCGAACGGGTGCGGCGCCTCGGTGGGGCTGGAAGCCGGCTACACGCAGATCGCCGCCGGCCTCGCCTCGAGGCTCGGGATCGCCTTCGAGGTGCGGCGGAGCGACCTGCGGACCCTGGTGGGGTGCGGCGCCGCCGGCGCCATCGCGGCGGGCTTCGGCGCGCCGCTGGCCGGCGCCTTCTACGCCTTCGAGTTGATCATCGGCACCTACTCCATCGCCACGCTGACGCCGGTGGTCGTGGCGGCGCTCTGCGGCAACCTCGTCTCGCGGTCGCTGATCGAGGCGCAGCCGCTCGTCGATCTCGGCGACATGCAGGCGGTCACGACCTCCCACGTCACCAGCATGGAGATCCTGCCGAGCCTCGCCCTCGGGCTGTTCTGCGCGGCGCTGGGCGTCCTGATCATGCGAGGCGTGACCCTGGTGGAGCGGCTGGTCCAGGCCTCGGGGGTGCCGCGGGCGGCCGCGCCGGCCTTCGGGGGGTTGTGCGTCGGCGCGCTGGCGCTGCTGGCGACGCCGCAGGTGCTCTCGGGCGGACACGGCGCGCTGCACATGCACTTCGCGGCCGAGGGGCAGGGCCACGGGATCGCGGTGCTCGCCGGGCTGTTCGCCGCCAAGGCGACGGCCTCGGCGATCTCGATCGGCTCCGGGTTCCGCGGCGGCCTGTTCTTCGCCTCGCTGTTCCTCGGCGCCATCGCCGGCAAGCTGTTCGCGGCCCTGGCGCCGGTGCTGGTGCCGCCACTGGCGGATTTCGGCCTCACCCCGCTCGCCTATGCGGTGATCGGCATGAGCGCGCTGGCGGTGGCCATCATCGGCGGCCCGCTGACCATGACGTTCCTGGCGCTCGAGGTTACCGGCAGCCTGCCGATCACCGGGGTCGTGCTGGCGGCGGTGATCGCGTCCTCGCTCACCGTGCGCAAGACTTTCGGCTACTCCTTCGCCACATGGCGCTTCCATCTGCGCGGCGAGAGCATCCGCAGTCCCCACGATGTCGGCTGGATCCGCTCGCTCACCGTGGGTCGGCTGATGCGCCGGGATCCCGGCACGGTGGCCCTCGACACGCCGCTGCCCACCTTCCTGCGGGCCCATCCCCTCGGCTCGCCCTCGCGGGTGATCGCCGTCGACGGACGCGGGCGCTACGCGGGGATCGTGAACGTGCCCGAGGCGCACGCGGCCGCGCGGGACGCCGCGGCCGCCGCGCAGCCGGTGCTGGCCGACCTCCTGCTTCACGCCGACGCCTTCCTCACGCCGGGCATGAACGCCAAGGACGCCGCGGCCGCCTTCGACCGCACCGAGAGCGAGGCGCTCGCCGTGGTCGACGGGCCGGAGACCCGCAAGGTGCTGGGCCTGCTCACCGAGAGCCACACCCTCAAGCGCTACAGCGACGAGCTCGACCGCCAGCGCCGGGCCATGGCGGGGGAAAGCGACTGATTGTCAGGCCGGGGTGTTGACCGGATACGGGCCAGCACCAATCACCCTGGCGGCTGCAACCCGGGGTCTGTGAGACCCAAACGCCGAAACCCGTGGAGGATCCATGCCCGGCCAAGACACCCGCCAGTCCCGCCGCTATCGCATCGCGGTGATCCCGGGCGACGGCATCGGCAAGGAGGTGGTGCCCGAGGGCGTGCGCGTGCTGGAGCAGGCGGCCAAGCGGCACGGCTTCGCGCTCCAGCTCGACTGGTTCGATTTCGCGAGCTGCGACTACTACGAGCAGCACGGCCGGATGATGCCGGAGGACTGGAAGTCGCGGATCGAGACCCACGACGCGATCTACTTCGGCGCCGTCGGCATGCCCGAGCGCGTGCCCGACCACATCTCCCTGTGGGGCTCGCTGATCCTGTTCCGTCGGGAATTCGACCAGTATGCCAACCTGCGCCCGGTGCGGCTGATGCCGGGGGTGAAGTGCCCGCTGGCCGACCGCAAGCCGGGCGACATCGACTTCTGGGTGGTCCGCGAGAACACCGAGGGCGAGTACTCGAACGCGGGCGGGCGGATGTTCGCCGGCACCGAGCGGGAATTCGCCCTGCAGGAGACGATCATGACCCGTCACGGGACCGATCGGATCCTGAAGTTCGCCTTCGATCTGGCCCAGAAGCGCCCGAAGAAGCACCTGACCTCGGCCACGAAGTCGAACGGCATCTCGATCACCATGCCCTACTGGGACGAGCGGGTGCGGGCGGTGGCCGCGGGCTATCCGGACGTGTCGTGGGACCAGTACCACATCGACATCCTGACGGCGCACTTCGTGCTCAACCCGGACCGGTTCGACGTGGTGGTGGCCTCGAACCTGTTCGGCGACATCCTGTCGGATCTCGGGCCCGCCTGCACCGGCACGATCGGCATCGCGCCGTCCGGCAACATCAACCCGGAGCGGGTGCACCCTTCCGTGTTCGAGCCGGTCCACGGCTCGGCGCCCGACATCGCCGGCCAGGGCATCGCCAACCCGATCGGCCAGATCTGGTCGGGGGCGATGATGCTGGAGCATCTCGGGGAGCACGCGGCGGCGGCCGAGATCGTCGGCGGGATCGAGCGGGTGCTGTCCGAGCGGACGCTGCGCACCCGCGACCTCGGCGGCAATGCCGACACGCAGGCCTGCGGCAAGGCGGTGGAGCAGGCGCTGGGCTAGGGCTTTGCCGGCCGGGCCGTGGGGCCCCTCTCCCGGTGCGCGGGGAGAGGGGATTACTGCGCCGTCCGATCGACCCGATTTCAGCGCGGGCGGCGGCGCACGCTCACCACGTTGCTGGCCTGCTCGGTCTTGCCGGCCTCCGCCGGCAACGTATCGAGCGCGGTCCTGACGATGGTGGCGGCGTCGAGCCCCGCCTGCGCGTACATCTTCTCCGGGCTGTCGTGGTCCTGGTAGGCGTCCGGCAAGGTCATCGTCCGGACCCGCACCCGCCCCGCGTCCAGCGCGCCCTTCTCGGCGAGCAGGTGCAGAACCATCGCGCCGAACCCGCCCCGCGAGCCCTCCTCGATCGTCAGGAGAACCTCGTGGTCCCGCGCAAGCTCCAGGACCAGCGCCTCGTCCAGAGGCTTGGCGAACCGCGCATCCGCCACCGTCACCGCCACGCCCTGCTCGGCCAGCGTGTCCGCCGCCTTCAGAGCCTCCGAAAGCCGCGTGCCCAGGCTCAGGATCGCCACCCGCGCCTCCGCGTCCCGCCGCACCACACGGCCCTTGCCGATCGCCAGCACCTCGCCCCGCTCCGGAAGCTCGACGCCGACACCCTCGCCGCGCGGGTAGCGCAGCGCGATCGGGCCCGTGTCGTGCGCGTGCGCGGTCGCCACCATGTGCACCAGCTCGGCCTCGTCGGCCGCCGCCATCACCGTCATGTTCGGCAGGCAGCACAGATACGCCAGGTCGAACGCGCCGGCATGCGTCGCCCCGTCCGCCCCCACCAGCCCCGCACGGTCCATGCAGAAGCGCACCGGCAGGTTCTGCAGCGCCACGTCGTGCACCACCTGGTCGTAGGCCCGCTGCAGGAACGTCGAGTAGATCGCCACGAACGGACGGTAGCCCTCGGTCGCCAGCCCCCCCGCGAACGTCACCGCGTGCTGCTCGGCGATGCCCACGTCGAAGGTCTTGTCCGGATGCGCCTTGCCGAACAGGTCGATGCCCGTGCCGCCCGGCATCGCGGCCGTGATCGCCACCACCCGGTCGTCGGCGTCCGCCGCCTTGATCAGGCTCTCGCCGAACACCCGCGTGTAGGCCGGCGCGTTCGGCTTGGCCTTGGCCTGCACCCCTGAGACCACGTCGAACTTGACCACGCCGTGGTAGCGGTCGGCGCTGGCTTCCGCCGGCGCGTAGCCCTTGCCCTTGCGGGTGACCACGTGCAGCAGGATCGGGCCGTGCTCGGCGTCGCGCACGTTCTTCAGCACCGGCAGCAGGTGGTCGAGGTTGTGCCCGTCCACGGGACCGACGTAGTGGAAGCCCATCTCCTCGAACATGGTGCCGCCGCCGACCACGAGCGAGCGGGCGTACTCCTCGGCCGCGGCCGCGCGCTGGTAGAGCGCCTTCGGCAGGAGCTTGCCGAGCTGCTTGGCGGTCTCGCGCAGGGACTGGTAGGTGCCGCCCGAGGCGAGCCGCGCGAGGTAGGCCGACATGGCGCCGACAGGCGGGGCGATCGACATGTCGTTGTCGTTGAGGATGACGATCAGGCGCGAGTGCAGGGCGCCGGCGTTGTTCATGGCCTCGTAGGCCATGCCGGCCGACATCGAGCCGTCGCCGATCACCGCGATGGCGTTGCGGCGCTTGCGCGCCTGGCCCTTCTGCTTGGCGGAGGCCGCGTCGAGGTCGCGGGCGACCGCCATGCCGAGCGCGGCCGAGATCGAGGTCGAGGAGTGGGCGGCGCCGAAGGGGTCGTAGACGCTCTCGGAGCGCTTGGTGAAGCCCGACAGGCCGCCGCCCTGGCGCAGCGTGCGGATGCGGTCGCGGCGCTCGGTGAGGATCTTGTGCGGGTAGCACTGGTGGCCGACGTCCCAGACGATGCGGTCGTCGGGGGTGTCGAACACGTGGTGCAGCGCGACCGTGAGCTCGACCACGCCCAGCCCGGAGCCGAGATGGCCGCCCGTGATCGAGACCGCGTCGATCATCTCGGCCCGCACCGCGTCCGCCACCGCCTGCAGCTCCGACTCCGGAAGACCGCGCAACGCAGCAGGGTTCGGGATACG
>NZ_JBKFBO010000090.1:0-25479 GCF_053346215.1 Methylobacterium sp. A49B | reverse complement strand
CTTAGAGCCCGTCCGATAAGGGTCTGATGCGGGGTTGAGTGGCTGGAATGGCGATGACTCCAGGGGGATGCTGAAGCCTAACCTGGAAGCGCCACGTGGACCCCGACCACCCGGCGGCAGCATAGCCGTGCGGTTCTACGCTGTGAAACTGACCTGACCGACGCTGAGTGGGCGGTGATCGCGCCCCTGATGCCGAGGCCGGAGCCGCGTGGACGACCTCCGATCTGGACGCCCCGAGAGATCCTGAACGCGATCTTCTACGTCCTGCGCGGCGGCATCGCATGGCGGCTCATCCCCAAGGATCTACCGCCGCGTTCGACCACGTTCGGCTACTTCAGCCGCTGGCGCGACACAGGGCTGTTCGGCCGGATCAACCATCACCTCGTCATGGCCGATCGCGCGCGTGTCGGGCGGGAAGCCTCGCCGTCGGCAGCGGTGCTCGATAGCCAGACCGTCAAAACGATAGAGCGCGGCGGGCCACGCGGCTACGACGCTGGCAAGAAGGTCAAGGGCCGCAAACGCCAAGCGCTGGTCGATACGGACGGGCGTGCGCTCGTCCTCGATCCGCAGCCTGCCGACGTGCAAGATCGGGACGGAGCCGTTCCGGTGCTACGCCTGTCGCGCCAGACCTTTCCGTTCATCACCAAGGCCTTCGCCGACGCCGGCTATGCCGGCGACAAGCCCGCGCCGCGAGTGTGACGATCATCGCCGTCGAGATCGTGCGCAAGCCGCCGGATCAGGTTGGCTTTTCTGTTCATCAACGCCGGTGAGTCGTTGAGAGGTTCTTCGCCTGGATCAGCCGCAACCGACGCCTCTGGAAAGATCCGGAAGGGACCCTCGCCTCCGCAAGAGCCTTCCTCTACGCCGCTGCTGTCATGATCCTCGTTCGACGCCTCGCCCGATCAACCTGACTTCTCGGACGAACTCTGAGTCACTGCACTAGGTCGCGAACCCATAACAGCTGGCACGGTTGAACCGCGGCGTTGTTAGCCCTCTGAGCAGGAGGGACCTGATGGCGCGGTTTGATCTGACGGATGCGGAGTGGGCGGTGATCGAACCGCTGTTGCCGACGGACGTGCGCGGCAAGGAGCAGGTAGATGACCGGCGGGTGCTCAACGGGATCTTCTGGCGGCTGCGCACGGGCGCACCCTGGGCCGATATCCCGGCGCACTACGGCCCACATACGACCTGCGGCAACCGTTCTCGGCGCTGGCGCAAGCGTGGCATCTTGGATCGGCTTCTGGATGCGGTGTCAAAGGCTTACGACGGCGACCTGCAGATGATCGACGCCACCAGCGTGCGGGTTCACCAGCATGCCGCCTGCGCCCAAAAAAAGACGGCCGATCCGGTGGCATGGGTCGCTCGCGCGGCGGCCTGACGAGCAAGATCCACGCGCTGGTAGATGCCGAGGGCCGTCCCGTGGCGCTCAAGATCACCCAGGGTCAAGCGCACGATGGGCGCACGGCGGCCGACATGCTGGGCGGTCTGAGCACGGGCCAAATCCTGCTGGGGGATCGAGCCTATGACGGCGACGCGCTTCGCACTCGGATGGCGGAACAGGGCGCGTGGGCGAACGTGAAGCCGATGCCCAACCGCAAGCAGTGCTGGCGTTCAGCCCGTTCCTGTACAAGTACCGCAACCTGGTTGAGCGCTTCTTCAGCAAGATCAAGCACTTCCGAGCCGTCGCTACCCGCTACGACAAGGACCCCGACAACTTCCTGGCAAGCGTCAAGCTCGCAGCCGTGCGGGTCTGGCTGCGAGCTTTATGAGTCCGCGACCTAGAGCGCTGGACAAAACCGCAGCGAGATGGTTAGGCGGGTATGGACGCACTAATACCGACGATCTCTTGGCGGTGGTCGAGCCGGTTCTTCGGTCCAAGGCTGATAAGCCGCATGGCGGTCGGCCGCTCGGTTCGAGCATTCGGTGGCGGTTGAACCAATCGACCCGTTTGAGCGTGGCGAACTCGACGCCCTCGAATGAGCGCCACGGCCCGCGCCGATGGATCACGTTGGCGAGAACGTTGTCGTAGGGATCCCCGACACTGCCGACAGAGAACTCAATGCCCGTCTTGGCGAGGCGCTCGGTGTAGCGGCTGCTTACCTATTGCGATCCTGGACCGGAGTGACAGAGAAGGTCGTTGCCGAAGAAGCGCCGCTCCTGTAGGGACAAGCTTCAGGGCATTGAGCACGAAGTCCGCGCGGGCCGAGCATGACACTCGCCAGCCGACGATCCGGCGAGCGAAGACGTCGATCACGAAGACCACATAGACGAAACCGCTCTAGGTTGCGATGTCGGTGGAATCCGACTGAAGCCGCGCGTCCGCGTCAGTGAAGGCGTGTACTGAAATGAGAACTATGAAAGAACGTCCTTCAGTTCCGGAAGTACGTCAAATTACCTCGAGAGCACTGATGACGAAAATCCTCATGCACCCTCAGTAATCCATTGCAAACCTTCGGAGAGAAAATCAACATCTATTGAGAAGCTATCCAAGTATAGACCAAGAGTGGGGCGCTGAGTTTCCTCTGCATCTCCATAAGCCGGATGTGTTCCGACAATTATCGTGTATTCGCATTTAGCAAAGCTGGCTAGATTAGCTTGCATGCAAAATTTCCGGGTGAAAGGCGATGACAACGCCAATATACGAGTGCCAGCTTGGCAAAAGATCAAGTTGGAAAATGCGGCTCCCATTGCGCCGACGAGCACCTTAGCATTCTGAAACAGATTGACTTGCTGAGAGAAACTCAAGCTTGACGGATCTATTGCTGTGAAGCCGTGGCGAGTGATTGCCCTCTCGACTTCGGCACCGTTGACGATGTTGCGTCCGGTGCGTCGAACCAGGTAAACTTTGTCTGAATAAAGAGGCGGTTTGGTGTTGATTTTACTCAAGATCGTCGAGCGTAAGTATTCCAATGTCGGATAGCAGAGTGCAGCTCCTTCCCAAAACGGTATAGACACATCGTCCGGATGAAATGTCGGTTGGGAAGGAATGAAGAGACTATCGATCCGTAATAGATCACTTTGTGACCGCATTATGATTGGCCTATCGCCTAAAAAAAGGCTCAATGAATCAAATTCCGAGGGAAACATGTCGGCATCGACGATAACGGGTAAACCTGTAAGCCGCTGGTCCTGCGATAGAAGGTACATCTTCGAAAGGTATTCTATCAGCCAATGGAAATAATTTGGGCTGCAACGACCACTCAATAGGATCGCAGCGTCGAATTTCTTTTCTTCCTTATAAGGAAAATGAACTACGACCTGATCACGGTTATTTGCAACGGCGGCGATGTGGCGAGAGGCTCCTGCCGCGAAAGCGTATCGCGGGTCCGCTGCAGGTTCATAAACAACCAGCTTCCCATCGGAAATTACCTGGAAAGCTCCTAAAATCAGTGCATGGCGCACCTCCGCCACCCAAAGAGCTGGCGTATACAAACGTCGCTCCCGGCGAGAGTCTGTCTGTTTGTATTCACGCGGTTCGTAAAATACGAATGGCTTCGGTGGCTCGATGAGATTCAATGCATATTTGCCTCCAGCCTCCGGAAGACGATCCATGCCGAAGATGCCGCAAACAAGTGACGCACCTCGCCGCGTTGCAGCTCGGTTGAGCCAGTTCGCCAACATCTTCGTCAGCCGATACCGTCCTCGCCGGGCCGCACGAAACAATGCATCGGGCCGTTTGGCAGCGACCGTCGCCTTCAGGTGGGCAAATTCCTCAGCCCAGATATTTGGGTGGCGACCTTGCTGCCGACCCCAACGGATGTAGTGCTCACGCGCTGACAGTGGCGAACGTGCCACATCGGGATAGATGCGGTTGTAGTAGTCTGGATAGACAAGCAGTGCCGGCCACGATGATGGAGAGAGAATTTTCGCAACAATGTTCGGGTGGCGTCCCTCGCTTCTCCCGTAGGCAACGTAGTGCGCTGAACCCGTCATACCCGAGGCCCGGACGTCCGGGTACTCGCGCAGATAGAAGGCCTCATCGACGCATTTTGGCGCCTTGAAAAAGTGCCACAGATTCATCATGCGCTTTCTGCCAGGCCTGAACGTCCTGTCAACCGCTGCGCCGACGATGCAGGAGAGCGCAGGGCTCCCGGCCCCTTTCATTGTGTGGTTGCTCTAAGTCATAGCAGGTGAATCGGAATGTACGATATCGATATCGATGGAGACTTGGTTCGCCTTGATCTGAGCGGAGAGCCTCCGAAATTCGGGGCAGACGAAATCTTGGCTGAGAGAGAAGGAGATATTTTGGGTGATAACGCCTGGTATGGCCGCGGCTACGAAATTGTAAAACTGTTTGAAGCGGGTGAATTTGCTGCACTCAAAGCAAGCGTCACGCACCGCATTCAGGGACGGTTGAGAGAGCTTGGTATTCCTGTTCCTGATGATTTCAAGCTTGAGCAATATCATAAAATCATAGGCACATCAGACAAAATACATCAGAAGGTCATAGAGTTTACTCGAGAGCTCAGATTCGAAGATTTCGAGTTTGACCTTAAGCAGGTCGCTGATCGCTTGAGCAGGATCATAGGCCATAAGCTCACCGCAATTAACAACGAACTGGGTCATTCATTCGTGATCGCACGGATTAATCGTCCCGGTTCGAACGATTACAATCCACCACACAAAGATGGGTACCTTTCTTTGTGGCAGCGGACTGTGAATGTGTGGATCCCGATCGCCGGCGTCACATCCCGCTCAAGTCTTCCCGTGGTACCCGGAAGCCATCTTTTGCCCGAATCAACTGTGTGCCGCACTGGCAGCGGCGCCCTGCTTAACGGGCGTCCTTATCGTGTCCCCGCGGTGGTTAGCTGGTCCGGATCGAATGCTATGACGCGGCCTTTGCTAGGTGAGGGCGATCTACTTGTTTTTTCGCCACTTCTAATTCATGGTTGCGCGAAGAACTTTGAGGTCGACAGTACGCGTGTCGCGCTCGAGCTGCGCCTGAGCAGCGACGCTTGATAAGCTCAAATGATATCGGTGATCGGGAGAGTTAGGGAGCGTACTTGTTCCTGACCCTCTCGATAGCGTGACTCTATATACGCACTACGATTTCGACATGATGGATTCCTCACCGGATCCGACTGTGACAATGAGTGGATTAGCTCCAGGCGTTTGATCTCGCGGCGCGGTCTTACGGTCGGCCACAGTGCTGCTAGGACGTCATAGCACTACCTGGGCACTTTGAGGGGCATAAGGCGTTTTGATCCTGCGTTGGCACTGCGGGAGGCGAACATGGCCGAGAGAGATCGGCGGGGCAGGATCTCGATGCGAGGCTGGCCGCGTTTCTGGCAGCGATTGGACGTAAGACGCCGCGGACCTGGGCGCCGCTGTATCTGCGTGGCCTGCTCGGCCCGGGGGATCGCAACAGCCTTCAGCCGATGGCAGCGCGTCTCGGGCCGCCGGGCCATGACCAACTGCAACACTTCATCGCCAGGCCGGGCTGGGACGACAGCGTGGTGGCGACCGCGCCGGGTCGTCGCACCGAGTCGCAGAGCCGTGCCCCCTTTGCCAACTTTCCGAAGGCGGCGGTGTGATCTCGGTCCAGTGGCCATCGGGAGAGCGGTCTCAGTATCGACTCTCGGTCCATCGGAACTGGTTGCGTAAGAGGCTATAAGTCGAGCGCTGTACCGGGATGATCTGATTACGTAGCTCAGCTAGAGGTACCCTTACGCCGGGTCGCGAGTGAAAAGATTTAGGGCGCGTTCTAAGTAAACCATATCCACCGGGAATGAGCCGTGAGTTACGGACAGCGGCTTACGCTTGTCGGTCGACCCTGCCGGACAACCTGGCCCATCGCCCGGCAATGCATAATACGTGCATCCTGCGAAGCGGGCGAGACTGGCGAAGAGCGAAAATTGAACTGTAAAGGGCGAGACAATGCCTAAAATCCGGGCTCCGGGAGAGGCAAAAACAAGATTTGAGAAGGCTGCCCCGATTGGTCCCGCAATGTGGGTTGCCGATCGAAACAAGTCGACTTGCTCGCCAAAGCTGAGCCCGGCCGGATCGATCAATGTAAATCCATGCCGGACGAAGGTATCTGCAACTTCTTGAGCATTGATAATATTTCTTGCGCCTTTACGGCAGAGATAGATCCGAGTCTGGCGGGTCCGAAATTCTCCATGTCCGGCGAGCACGCGGTTACGTAGCCAATGCAGACTGTTCGCGTTGACGGCAGACGAGCGCCAGAACGGTACTGTCGGGTCATCGGGCACGTAGGTCATGACCGATGGTAAATGAAGTGTCTCGACATCGATCCTCGTTCCGGGTTGACGCTGGATAATCGGCCGCCCCGGCAGGACCTGCCCAAGTGCTTCCATCTCCTGCGGGTGCAAGTCGGCCGTGACGAGGAGTGGTAGGTCGTTCATCTGCGGAAATTGTTCTATGACATAACCTTTTGTCAGATACTCAATCAGGAAATGGAAATAGTTATTCCTCGCTCTTCCTCCGAGAAGGACCGCTTCTTTCAAAGTTGTTTGGGTCGCTGCCGGAAATCTGGCAAGAATTTTATTCGCCAGGGGAGAGTAGCAGTTCGTAGTAAAATCGCATTGGCGGGTTGCCAGACGAAGTGTCGGATCAGCTGCCGGTTCGTGTATGATGAATGTGTTTTCTGCAATCACTTCCGCGGATCCGAATACAGATGCATCCTGAACTGTGGCGCACCAGAGTGCTGGTAGCGGGACCTGTCGGAGGGTTCCTATTCTATCCGAAAGAACGACTGGCGGTTCGCGAAATTCGAAGGTTCCCTCGGCGGCGATGGGAACAACGTAGATCCAATCAGGCTTTTCGGTGCAGATGCGCGCGAGATGGAATGGCTGTCCCAAGGCATCAAAGACAGCAGGCGTTGGTCGCTTTGAGAGGTATCTTGCTACGGCGAGGCAGAATTTTAGCTGCAAGCCGCGATCTTCTCCGGAGATATCGTTGATGCGCTGCCGAAGGTAGTTCAGGATATCTGCTCTATCGCGGCTCGCAAATCGTAAAAGAAGCGCTGCAATCGGGGAAAGAGCAAATAGCCACGGTTCTATCCTCGCGCTCGGCGAGCGTAGCGGTGCGCAGTGCCAGTACGATGCGTAGTGCTCGACAGGATCTATACCTGCCGCCGCCACATCAGGGTTGCGAGCAAGGTAATAGGCAGGATCAACCAGTCGATCCGCCAGCGCACGCGCTATGCGCCTTTGAGAAGATTGCAGCCGGTATTTAAGAGACAGCATATGAAATCAATGTCTTGAGTGGGCCTCTGTGCGGGTTAAACAATGTTGGACTTTGAACTCAAATTGTGACGGGTCCCAGCAGTCAAGGGCTCGGGCGGAGCCGAGGGGGCTGGTTCGCCGGGTCTTCGGGAGATGAGTGCCCTGACCCGACATGGTTTCAACAGCATCGCATTCAGGCAGGAGTTCGTCGAGAAGTACAGTTCGCGTCGGGATGGACGACTTCACTCATGTCGACACGTGGCAGACGCCGTCCCAATGCGTCCTGGCTACATCGCATTATGCTCCCTGAAGCTTCGGTTGACTCCCTTCGGGGGTGCGCGTAGAAAATACCTCTTACGATTGAAGCTCTGCTCATGAATGCACCAAGAAATTTTGTGTCGTTGGGAAGTGCTTGTCGAACGCGGTTCCAAATCGATAGCTATTCGAAGAGGCAGTCCTCACATTACAAGCCGACTTTCTATTTTTTTGATAGATTGATGGCAGGTGGCTTGACCGGTGTGACGAATCTGATTGAGCGAAATTTTGAGATAGCTGAGCATGATCTAGAAATACATGAAATAAATGGTCAATATTGTCCAAGAGATAGTTTTTCGGGAATGATTTTTCTTCATGATTTTGGATCTCGGCACGAATATTGGGATAATTATGCAGATTGTTATAACGCGATGAACGACGGCATGCAGGAATCGCTGCGGCTTTATGCTAAGTTGGGGGCAAAAACCAGGTCTTTGCTATCATATGACGACAACGTGTCCTTGGTATTTCATGGCGCTTCCTCGAGCGACTCTTTCAATGCCCTCCATAGGTTGCTTGCAGATAAATACAAGAAAAACTTTCTGATCATAAATATTCTTGAAGAAGGATTGCCCGCGACGGCGAGCGGACCATTTTCCCTGACTCGCTATGTTCGTGACTCGCAAGGTCCAAAACAAGGTACGCCCAGCGAGTGGGAAGGCTGTGATGAATCATGGGCCAAGGCCCTTTCGTCAGTGCAATCTTATTCAAAGAGGTCAGCACTATTCGAGGGATTTTTGAGTCCAATCTTTAAAATTATAGGCAAAAATCGTTAGCCAAGCTTTTCTAGTATCCTGCCAACTGCCGAAAGACCAAAACCCTGTTGTCGTGTGGACACCCATGCGATCATCGGACGGGTTGTCTGATGTTGCCGCGGAGCATAAAGTTCAAATTTTGGTAGATTGATTCCGCAATAGAATCGATCGTCGGCGCTGCCATGTGAAGCATATTTCTACATAAAATGTATTCATGAATGAAAAATTTGCCTGAGTAAAAACTTTATAATAAATTCACTTAGTTCAAACTCCGCGATGACTGGCCCATCGAGGTCTCAGCCGTGCACACATTTGCGACGTAGCTCACTTCATCGTCGGTCATATGTGGTCCAATTGGCAAGCTCAAGATTTCCCGCCCCAGCCGACGCCCGATTTGACTTTCGCCCTGCACTCTGACGCCGACGTAAGCCTCTGCATCCCCGGGTGCTATGGGATAATGGATTTGCGTCTCGATACCGTACTGCTTTAGGCGCGCCGCAAGTGCGTCCCGGTGATCGGTACGAATCACAAAAATGTGCCAGACTGATTGGGCACGTGAGTCCACCTTGGGCAAGATCAAGTCCGTCCCGGACAAGGCTTCACAGTATTTCTGGGCGATCGCGGAACGACGAGCGTTCCATGCGTCTAAGTGGCGTAGCTTGACCCGCAGGATCGCGGCTTGGAGTTCGTCGAGACGTGAGTTCACTCCCTGGTGGCGGTGAACGTACTTCTCGCTGGACCCATAATTTGCCAATTCCCTCATTCGGCGCGCCATCGTCGAATCTGACGTCGTGATGGCGCCTCCGTCACCCAAGGCGCCGAGGTTTTTGCCTGGATAGAAGCTGAAGGCTGCAGCATCGCCGAGGTTGCCGGCTCTTTGTCCATTGAAGGTGGCGCCGTGGGCCTGGGCGGCGTCCTCGATGCACAGAAGGCCGTGGTGACGAGCGAGATCATGGATCGCCTCCAAGTCGGCCGGCTGTCCGTAGAGATGGACCGGCACTATGGCTCTCGTCCGGCTCGTGATGGCTCGTCGTGCCAGAACGGGATCCATATTGTAGGTGGCCGTATTCGGTTCGACAGCGACTGGAACTGCGCCGACTTGGCTCACGGCGAGCCATGTCGCGATAAATGTGTTAGATGGCACGAGGACCTCGTCGCCGGGCCCGATCCCATGCGCGCGTAGGATCAGATGAAGCGCATCTAGGCCGTTGGCGACGCCGATGGCGTGCGCGGCCCCGCAATAGGCAGCAAACTCGGCCTCGAAGGCCTCGACCTCCTCACCGAGGATGTAGCGGGACCGGTCGAGCACCCGGTGCCAAGCGGCGTCGAGTTCGGCGCGGATCGTGTCGTGCGTCCGGGCAAGGTCTAGGAACGGTACGGTCATCGTAGGCCAGCTCGTCATTTCAGGCCCTTGGCATGCAGGAACGTGTCATAGTCCCGATAGTAGTCACTCTCTAGATAATGATCCGAGGCGAGCGCCAAGCAGACCGCGCCGCCGGAGAAATCGTCGATGTCGCGCCAGAACATTCTTGGCACGTAGAGCCCGACGTTCGGTCGGTTCAAGTGAAAACTTTGCCGCGCGTGGCCGTCGTCCAGATGAACTTGAAAACTGCCTGAGATAGCGATCAGAACTTGCTGCAGAGATTTGTGGCTGTGGCCCGCTCGGGACGCGTTGCCAGACACGTCATAGATGAAATACACGCGCCGGACCGCGAAAGGCACATCTTTCTCAGCCTCGATCGGGGTCAAGGCGCCGCGAGGATCCCTAATTTGCCGAAACTCGATGAGATGGGGCTTGGTTGTCACGTCCATCCCGATACTCCGGCTCGGTGACGCCCCTAACTGCCAGGCTGTCCCCAGTCCACGTTTTTGGCTCGCTTCCGCACCGATTCAGGGTCGACCGGTTCAGGGTTGCGTTTGCCGCGCCTTCCTAAGCCAAACCGCACCCCCTCCGCAATGTGCGGTGCCGACCTGCCCTAGTGACGGCGCGTCTCGGCTCCCCCCTCCCGCGCGTTGCGCTGCAGCGGGAGGCCGTGCACCCTCATGACTCGATAGACGGGCTTCGCCTTTGATACAGGCCGATCGTCCCGCTCGGCCTGCCGGCGCAGAAGGGCCTGGACGCGCCGAAAGTCGTAGGTCGGCAGATCCGCGATGACCGCCCGGATTGCGCCCAGAAGCTCAGCGTCAGCTGCAGGCGGGCGGCCGCGTCGACCGACAGGAGTCTAGGCGGCGGGGGCCTCGATGGTCGTACATGCCGAATTAGCTAAAAACCGCGGCTGCAGCTCACTGATGGCGCGGAGGCGCCAAAGCCGCAATCATGTTTCCAAGCGAGAAGGGCCTCTGCTGTGACGATCGACTTTCGGATTCGGTCTGTCCAGCAGCAACGCGTCCCGCCGCCTGTCTCGTCAGGCGGCGTGCATGCCATTACGCGAGTTCGGCGAACTTGAGTGCCTCGAGGATCTGCGCCGGCGCGATGCGATAATTTGCGTGGTAGGGGTGGATGCTGTCTCCAAGAACAGTCGTGCCCTTGATAAAGACTATGCGTGCGCCCCCTGCCTCGATGAAACTTGTGTAGGCGCGGAAATTGAACGCGGCGTTCTCGTGGATGAGGCCGATGATCGTGCAGCCTGGTCCGCACGCAATGCAATTCGAGAGCGCTGAACTTGACGAACCGATGATGATTTCTGCGGAACTGAACAACCGGGCCTGCTCGACGAAGGTGAGCGTTTCGGGAAAGATCGTCTCGAACCCGTAACCGTCCAACAGTTTTCCGATCTCGGCTTCGTTGACGAGCTGGCGCTGATTGAAGGCGCGCCGCGAGATGAACAGGCGATGGCCCTTGCGGCTGTCAGTGCCTCGGGGTGCAATGGACTCGCGAACCAGCCGACCGAGCGCAGCGAAGATGTCGCGCGGCCAGACGGTGTCGTAGGGCGTCCGCCCCGGCTTGATATCGAATGGGAAGAAGGCCGGGACAGGCGCGATGCCCAGTGTCTTGAACCGGGCGGGCGTGGAAGCCAGCTTGATGACGGGCCGTGAGCGCGTGTCGATCAGCTTGAGGATCTCCTCGTGGCTCTCGGGCATGCCGGAGTCGATAACCAGAGGGAAGTCGGCGGGGCACCGGGCGTCGTTGTAGACGAGCATCCGAGGGACGAACTCAGCGAACCAATGCCCATAGTTCCGGCTCTGGGCGCCGAACATCATCAGGCCGGCCTCGAAGGACAGCGTCGTCGCCGGTTCCTCCACCAGGAGCCGACCGCGGCCGAAGGTGGCCATCATCACCTGGTCGGGATTCAGGCCATCCGGGATATGGATGTCGCCGGCGCGGTGGTCGGCAGCCAAGTCGTAGATTGCCCGATCGCCCTGGACGACGAGGTTGCTACGTGGGTAAGCGAGGGCTTCGGTAACGAGGGCCAGGTACTGCGCGGGCGCCTCCAGTCGCCCCGGCTCAGCCGTGAGGACGACGGGCGCGCCGAGGAACTTCACCTTGCAGGGTTCGATTGGCCGTGCTGGGAGCAACTCGAGGTAAGAGTCGCCCGTCGCAGTGGCCGCCTGTGCAGCGGTGACGATGGCGACGGAGCGAAGCGGGCCGGCTCCGATCAGCTCGCGCGTGCTCTCGTGTAGAGCGACCGCCTCTTCGTAGGCTTCGTCGTCGACGAGCGCGCGCAATTGGACGACGCGCAAGTTCCGGATCTTGGTGGCGAGCGGGTCGCCGTCGGGGGTCAGGCGGGTATCGCCGGTGCGTCGGTCGCGCAGCAACGCCAGCCGATAGCAGCGAACCGCGCTTGCCCAATCGCCGGTGAGTTCGAAGTGCCAGGCGATGTCGATGAGGGGGTCGGGCAGCGCGTGGTCGGGGAAGCGTCGCGCCTTGTCTGCATCGGTCTCGGCGGCGAAGCGCTCGGCCTGATCGAATTGCCGCGCCCGACAGAGCAGGGTGAGCGTGGCGCTCGCGTAGCGTGACCACACCGAGAACGAGGCATCCGGCGCCAGTCGCCAGGCGAGATCGTTGGCCGCGGCGGCGAGGCCGAAGTCGTTCACGCCCTCGAAGCGGAAGGCGAGGGTCGCCAGGACTTGGCTGAGATCGCGTCGGTCTCGAACCGAGGTCGATATGAGGGCGAGGGCATCGGCCAAGCGGGCCGGAATCGCGATGTTCAGCGCCGCGACCGTGGTCGCAAGTGTGTCTCCGCCCCTTGCAGCGCTCACCGCCATCGGTAACCCATCGCAACAACCTACTGCCATCTTATAAAGGCTTGAAACCGCGCTGAGAACCGCGCCCCACTGGCACCGCGACATCCTCCGCCGGGCTCGAACGGCCCCAGGGCGGCACGCGTGAATGGCGGCTCGTCAACGGAACACTGACCTGCGATAACGCGCGGGACTTTAGTACCCCCGACGGATCCTCAGCCGCGCTCATCGGTGATCCGAGGGGACGCCGGGTTTGATCAAGGCGAATGGCAGCGCGAGCTGAGGGAAACGTTCATGGACGTCCGCTGGCTCGATGATCGTGATGTTGTGGACATTTTCCGGCGTGTCTGCGCGGCGGAGGGCAGCGCGGACCGGGGTCAGGACGATGGCAAGCTGCGGTTGGCCCTGGAACGGCCGCGTGTCCTCGCGGCGGGCGGCGGGCGCAGCTTGTTCGAGCTCGCGGCCGCTTATGCCTGGGGATTCGCGCGGTACGGCGTCTTCGCCAGCTGTCAGCCTGAGGCGTCGCGCGAGATCACGGTGAGGTTCCTTGAAATGAACGGCTCTCCCACGACGCTGCCGTCGGTGGAGGCTCGGGAGCTCTGGGAGGATATCCATCAGGGCCGCGTCGACGAGCAGGTCGTCGCCGAATGGATCAGGGAGCGGGTCGGACCCGAGGCCCAGCCGTGACGGCGCCCTTTCGCGTCATCGACGCTTGATGCAGCGCGGGACCGACGCGGCGGCCAGGCAAGGCCGCGATCAGGCCGTTCGTCGTGCTCGCACCTCATGATCCGCAGCCGCGTTGGGCACGTCGGCTTGCGCCTCGGCCATCATCGCCTTGAGGCTCGTCTGGAAGTGCAGGATCCGCTGCTCAAATTTGCCCAGTAGCGCGCGGCGCGTCGCTTCGCGGACTCCGGCCTGCATCTGGTTGCAGACCACCCGATCCTCCTCGAACACCGTCTTGTTGAACTGTGCCGCGGCCTCGCCGATCGTCGCGGTCACCGCCTGCGGCGCCGTCGAGGCCCCGAGGAACAGGCGGCTCGACAGCAGGGTCTGCTGCGGTCCGACCGGCACGATCCGCTGGATGCTGAACGAAGCGCCGAAGGAAGACGCGATCGTCGTGTTCGGGAACAAGATGTAGTGAAAATAATCCTCCGTATCGATCGCCCGGTTCTTGAGGAGGCGATTGATTTTCCGCCATTTAGCCAGGTAGGTCTCCGATGCGGGGACCCGCATCGTCGAGTTCCAGCCCCCGTACTCGTAGCTGAATTGGTCGGATAGAAGCGTTCTGAACGTCGTCGGATGGACGAATCGTGCGTGGTACTCGTCGAGCGTGTTCTCGACGCAAATCTTCCAATTCGCATCGTAGGTGCTCTCGAGGCTGTCCACCTGAGGCCCGAGCCCGGCCGAGATGCGCAGGAGTGCGTCGTAGAGGTCGTCCAGTTGCTCCCGCAAGATCGGACCTTCGGCGCCGCGCTTGAGGAAGACGAAATCGCCGCACAACTCGACCTGCCACGGGACGAGAGCTAGCGCCGCCCGATCGGTGTCGGTGAGTTGGAAGGCGAGTTCAGCCGAGGGTACGCCGACCGGCATGCCGATGCTGTTATAGGTCCAACTGTGATAGGGGCAGCGGATGATGCCGTTGCCGGTGGCCTCAGTACGGATGCGGCAGCCGCGGTGCGAGCAGACGTTGTCAAACGCCTTGATCGTGCCGTCGAAATTCTGGACGATGACCGAGCGCGAACCGATCGAAAGCGTGACAAAATCGTTGTGCTTGGGGATGTCGCGGGCGAGGCAAGCGTACGACCACACCCGCTCTGCTATCAAGTCCATCTCGGTGCGGTAAAAGTCAGGATCCCAATAAGACTCGGGATTGAGGACTTGATGGTTCGCTCGGTACGACATCGGATCTCCGCTGGTCTGGGTGCGGTGCGTCTATTGTCCTGAGCGCTTTCAGAAGTACGCCGCCGGGCGGATTCCGATGTGCAGCTCTATCAGTCTACCAAATAGACGCGTGGTGCAGGTGCCGGTGTCCGACCTAAAGCCGGCGCGCGGGCGCGGCGAACACCGTTGCGCCATCGGGAACGTGTCGGAACACGACTGCCCCGGCCCCGATTCGCGTCCGCTCGCCGATCCGCACCTTAGGCAGGGCACGAGCGCCGGAACCCCAGAAGGATTGGGCGCCGACCTGCACGTAGCCGGTGACGTCGACATAGCTGCTCAGCGTCGCGGCCTCGCCGACCGTCGCATCGTGTCCGATTGAACTGTGCGAGTTCACGGTCACGAAGTCGTGGACGACGGCGCTTGCCGACACCATGGAGAAGGGTGCGAGCAGTATCCCTTTCCCGAGGACGGCGGAGTCGGACACGAGCGACGTCGGATGGCGGACGGTCGCGAATGCCTCGCGCGAAGGGAAGCGCGCGCCCAGGACCGCCTTCGCGCCTGGATCGCCCGCCGCCATGATCAGTCGATAATCCTTCGCGATCTCGGGTTGCACGGGGCCGAGATGGGGCAACCGGGCTGCGAGCGCCGGCGAGGTCATGCCGGAATAAGCCTCATCCTGCAGGAAGCCGACGATGCGGCCGTCCTGGCTCGCGAGCGGGCCGACGAACCAATCATAAATTTCGTTCGCGAAGCCGCTGCCGCCAACGAGAAGGAAATCTGCCATGCTCCACCCCTTTAAACCGCCGTGTAGCTGCCGACGACCACGTGGATCGAACCTGCGACCCGCCGGTTCGCATCGGAAAGGTAATAGACCGCGGCCAAAGCCAAAACATCGGTTCCGCCAAAGCCGAGCGTGTATGCCCCTGGGCAGGCGGTGACCGCTCCATCGGAAATGTCAGTCCCGCGCGCGACTTTGCTTAGCATGGACGCGTCGGTCCTCTTGAGTAGGAAGGCATCATCGTCGTTGCCCAGTCCGGATACGCCTCTTTCGGCCGTCGTTCGAGGGAGCCCGATCCGAGACACGGCTCGCGATGTCGGAGATGGCGGTAGATCTCATCGATGGTTCTGGGCCCGCTCGGGTTCAGAGGACTTCGCCCGCGGCGGCTGAGGTGTCTTCTGGAGCAGAAGCGACGCGGAAGTCCAGGGCGGACCTGCCGACGGCCTGCGCGATGGAGGCTGACATTCAAGCTGACCCCTTCGGGATCACGCGATGCGTGAACATGAGCGAGAGCCAGGGATAGACTTCGTTTTCGAACGCGATTTTGAGTCGAACGTGCAGGAGTGGCGCGTACGGCAGAATGAAGCAAAAACCACACTGCGCCTCCTCGATCATCGTGGAAGTCGATCCGTAGACGGCCGAAATCACGTCGGGCCGGTCCACTTTCATGGGGTACCGGTGCAGCTCGCCGTCGGTCTCCGCGATGATCGTGACCTGGCCGGGTTGGGCCGCGAGTACCCAGCCCGCGAATGTGATCTGCGGGTCCTCAACCGCGGCCCAGGTCCGGTCCCGGGGCGTCTCCAGGTGCGCGCGCAGGGTATCGGGTAATGTCCCCTCCTCGGGCACCACAGTGCAGCCGACCTCCAAATCCTCGAAACCGCGTCCCTCGCCGAAGATCGCCGAGAAACCCTTCCGGATCAGGCCTATCCGGGCCTCCTCCAGATCGTCACGCAGCCCGGACCCGTGTCCTTCACCCGGGACCGTGTCGGTCGAAAGAAGCTCTCTCAAAAACACCACGCCGCCCTTGTCGGCAACGTATAGGTTAAACAGCCAATCCGCCGCAGAAGGATTGCTGTAGAACTCATCCGGGACGCCGCGGACAGCCGTCGTTCTATAAAGACAGCACGAGATATTCGCCGTCAGCGGTGCCCTGGCGAGCGCGCTGAAGCTTACGGGACCTGTCGCGAGGTGACCTTGCTCCACGTGGGGTAGGTACGTGTCCGATGCGGTATGATGGAGCAGGACCCAGCTGAAACACAGGTCAGCGTCGGGATACCGGCGCAGGAGCGCGAGCTGCTTCGAAAGTTTGCGGTTCGATAGCCAATAATCGTCGCCCTCGCAGACGGCGATAAACCGCCCGGTGCACGCCTCAAGACAGTCGCGCAGATTGGCCTGGGCGCCCAGCTTGGTCGGCCGTGGCAGGACATTGACGCGCTCCGGATGGCTGGCCCGCAGGCGCTCGATGATCGCCGCGCTGCCGTCGGTGGAATGATCGTCGCCGACGACGACTTGAAGCCGGTGGAAGCCCCGCTGAGTTAGAACGCTCGACAGGCAGCGCTCGATCGTCTCCGCGTGATTGTAGGCCGTGACGACCACGCTGACGCTCGATTGCGCCTCAAGGGACGTCCGCAGAGCCTGCGCATCAGCGGCCTGCGCAGTCTTTGCATCAAAACCCAGATCCGACAGCACCGGGCCGGCCACGT
This sequence comes from Methylobacterium sp. A49B, assembly GCF_053346215.1. NCBI lineage: Bacteria > Pseudomonadati > Pseudomonadota > Alphaproteobacteria > Hyphomicrobiales > Methylobacteriaceae > Methylobacterium > Methylobacterium sp. A49B. The sequence goes on along the minus strand of NZ_JBKFBO010000090.1, from coordinate 8,678 downwards.
CCGGGTTCGCGCGGATCAGCTTCAGGAGGCCGGGGGCGTCCTCTTCGTCGAGATAAGCCTCCGCTACGCGTTGGAAGGCCGCCCTCTGTTCGGTCAGGCAGTACGCCTCGAACCGGCCGCCGAAATGTGGGCGCAAGCGCCGAAAGACATCTATCTCGGCGTCGCCAAGGTCTTTTCGTCGGTCGGATGTCACGCCACAGTTTGATGCGATGCCACCACCGGGCCTGCGGTTGAGAGCCATCACTTTCGGAATGTAGGTGATGCGGCCGATCTCGGCGTGCGCGAGGTGCAGGTACCAGCTGCCTAGCGCCACCGGGGATGGAACATCGAAGGCTTCGGGCCCGCCGTAGCGCCACCGATAGAGGACGCTGTCGATCGGGATCGGATTGTTGCGGATCAGGTCCTCGACTGTCAGTTCCTCCATGCACTCGGGCGGATCGATGTCGTCGATGCCCGGGAGACCCTCGTACACCATCCGGACCGCATGGAAGCAAGCCGAGACCTCGGGTCGCGCTTCGAGGAGGTCGTGCTGCTGCTGAAGCTTCGAGGGGTCAGTCCAGTGACCGTGGGGCCCGCATACCGCGACGTAGCGTCCGCGGACGTGGCGGGTCAGGTCAGTAAAGTTCTCATCCGACCCCGGATTGCCCGAGCGGAGCACCGGGACGACGCGCGGGTCCCGCGCCGCGTACTCGTCGACGATGTCTCCGACGCCGTCCGTGGACCGATCGCCGCCAACGATCAACTCGAACGGGAAGGTCGTCTCTTGAGCGAGAATACCTTCAAGGGTTTGCCGGACGAAACCGCCCTGCTCATTGACGAGGCAGAGGACAGAAACGCGCGGGGTATCCACCTTCAGCGGCGCGCTCGGTAGGGATCGGATCCAAGCGGCAAACGGGTTGATGAACGGTGCGGAGCCCTCGTCACCGGCCGCGATCGCGAAGTCCGCGCGCGGACGGCGCCCCAATCGGGCGCCGTACTTCACGTAATGCTCGAGGGGGGGGAGGCCCGAATACGAGACGTCCGGGTAGCGCGCCGCGTACCATGTGTGGTCGAACTGCCCGCTCTCGAAGATGCAGCGGTAGTCATCCCTCCAAGCGTCGGCGTCTCTCTGGGCGAGATCGAAGCCGTCCTCCGCGACGAACACGGGGGGGCGAGTGAAGGCTTGTTCTGACAAAGGATCCCCTACAGCGCGCTTGGAAATGCCTCTCTTGGATTGCCTGCCGCTGGTGTGGTGGACACAGGCCGGTCGAGCCAGCGAGGCTTGGTCATCGACCTTGTGGAGACTTGCGTGGATCAGCTTTTACAGGAGCTTCAGGATGGTAGGCATTGGTTGACGCAGCGGCACACGTCTGAGATTTGCGCTGACGTGATCGTCGAAAAGAACGGTACTCCGATCACTGTTCGCGCCACTTTCTGAGTATTTTCCAGACTGTCGTGGGAACAGTCGGCGAAAATCGGATGCGTGTGGCATCCGTCTCCATACCAGCGACGCCATTGAATGCCCGATGCGTCGAAGGAAGTGGTTATGGCATCAACCAAATTCGGCTCGAAGACTGCATTGACGGTCATCGATAGCCACTCGCGGCCGAAACCTTTCTGCATCGAAATGCCCATACGCTCGAACTGGTCGACATAGGCAAGAGAAGAGCTGCGGAGCCGCGCAATCTGAACGTCGAGATTGTCGAGCACGGCGAGTCCGACGGCAGCGCTGTACTCGGAGATTCGATAATTGCCTCCGCGAATCTGGGAGACGCGATCTTTGCCGGAGAAGCCAAAGCCAGTCATGGCGGTGATAGCGTCAGCCATCCCTGCATCTGACGTAAGGACCGCACCACCCTCCCCGATTCCTAATGCCTTCGTCGCATGAAGGCTCACGCAGATAGGCTGCGGGCCGACATGTCGAAGGTTAAGGGTGGCGGCAGCCGCATCGAAGATCACCGGTACATCGTGCTCTGCCTCAAAGACTTCCCAGACGGCGGTGTCGATGGGCGCGCCGCATGGGCTGACGACAACGATCGCCGCGACGTCGCCAGCGTTGGCTCGCAGGGCACGTGCGGCGATCTCAGGTGTGATCATGAGCGTTTGCGGATCAACGTCTGCGAAGTATGGAATGAGTCCGACGTTTGCCACGGCGTGAGCCGTCGCGATGAACGTCCACGAAGGCAATATGCAATACCGACCCGAACGACCGGCCCTACGGTAACGCAACGCCAGCTCAATTGCAGAGGTGCCGTTGTTCGTTAAGGCGGCGCATACCGGACGGCCGCCGCTCTGATCCGAGACTACTTTACACAACCGTTCTTTAAATTCAGTCGATAGCGGCCCATAATTGCTGTATATATGTGTTTGATCGATGCGGCGCAAATAAGGGATGATAGCATCTGTCTCTGGCAAGTTCGGAATGAGCACGGGTACCATAAATCAACATGTCCTCAATTTCGATGATAGCCGCTTCAATGCTATCGTCGACCAAAATGGTCGTACATCATTGACCACGACGGGCGAGAGGCTGCTGATCCAAGGCCTTTCACCCGCGTCGTAGGATCCGAGCCGGGTTGCCGACAACAGTATGATCGGGCGCTACATCGCGAAGCACGACTGAGCCCGCTCCGACGAGGGCCCGTGCGCCGATCCTGACCTGTGGGATAACGCAGCTTCCGATCCCAAGGAAGGCTCCTTCCTCGACGGTCACGTGACCGGCGAGGTGTACGCCAGGACTGATCGTTACGAAGTCATCGATGCGATTATCGTGCGCGATCGTGGCACCGGGATTGACCAAGACGTGCCGCCCGAGGCGCGAACCGGTTGTGATGGATACGTTGCCGAGGATGATGGTCCCCTCGCCGACGCTGCTCGTGCCGATTGAAGCCGTCGGATCGATGACAGACGCGAAGCGCGCGCCAAGCACGGCCCCGACCCGATCGACGGCGCGCGCTCTCGCTTTTGGATCGCCGAGCGCGACGACGAAACATAAAGATCGATCGCCAGCGAGTGAGGTGATGTCCTGGAAGACTGGTTTGTCGCGGAAGTGATCCGGGGCGGCGTAAGCCGGATCGACGAAGCAGCCAACGAACTCCACGTCGCGGCCGGCCGTGCGCAGCTGCATCAGGACATCAACGATCTCACCGGCGAGTGCACCCGCGCCGTAGAGGACGAGGCGTTCGGCCATCAGAGCGTGATCGACTGCGGGCGAACCGGAAAATCACCATCAAAGCGATTGAGCATCAAACTCTCCATCGAAGCTTGACCGGTCGAACCCACAATTATCAATGGCGTTTGTATTACCGTTGCCGCGCCCCATAGACATCGCAGATGCGTGACCGTGCCGAGGCCCCAGTACCGGAAGCGGCTCCGGCCGAGCACGGTGATTGCTCGCTGCCGGGTGAGTGCCTTCAGGCGGTTCGGCAAAGCGCCCGGCTGACACGAGTTTCACAAGATCGCTCGCAAAGCCGACTGAGACGTTGCGGAGGGCGTCCCCGGCAGGCGCCCTCTTGTTAGGTTTCATCCTGACACTTGTGAGGCGACCAGCGTCGACTTGGGGAGTTTGCATCGGGACGCGGACGTTGATCGAACGACGACGATTTCGCTCGCCTGGGCATGAGCTAATCACCGATGCAGCACCGGTGTCGACGTATCGGATTTCGATGACCGCTGGCACGACATGGCTCGTTTCAAAGCGGCCCTCTAATTCCTCCCGGCGCGAGATGACGGCTTCGTTCGGTGAGACATCCTTGCCGATCGAGCGCGAGCGCCTCGTCAGTCGCATCGCTGCTGCACCGCGGCAAAGAGCGATGTGATCGGAACGCACCGGCTTCATCAGACGCCGCTATAACCCCCGTCGACAATATGTACCGTAGCGGTCACCCACCGACTCGCGTCCGATAGGAGATAAATAGCTGCGGACGCAACATCATCAGTCCGACCGAAGCCAAGAGGATGTGAGGCCTGATATTTCGATTTCGCGTCTTCCGACATCGAACGCACGATGCGTTCGTGCATCGGCGTTTCGATCGCTCCGGCCGCTAGCGCATTGACTCGGATGGACTTCGCGGCAAGTTCGGCAGCCAGAGATCTCGTCAAGCCTTCGACGCCAGCTTTTGCGGCGGAGTAGAGGGCCATTCCTGCCTTTCCCCGATGCGCGGCGACAGATGACATCATCACCACGCTACCGGGACTTTTCATGACACCGGTTTTGCAGACGGCCTTGGCTATACCGATAGCGCCGAACAGCGCACCGCCCAGAATATCTTGGACATGTTTGGATTTCGTCATACGTGTTGCCTGGACTAATTCCGCGCCGGCCGCGTGGAAAACGCCATCGAAACCCTGCACAGTCAGCGCTTCGCCTGCGAGGGTTTCGGCCGTCGATTCGAAATCCGATAGATCACACTGGACGATCCTGTGATCGTTTGCGCGGAGGCTGCTTCGCGCCTCCTCCAAGCGAGCTTGATTGCGGCCCACGAGGATGATCCGGCCGCCTCGATCCGCGATCTGCTGTGCGACAGCTTGGCCGATACCAGAACCGCCGCCCGTCACCACGACCGTCCGGTTTTCGAAAAGATCAGATGCGTAGATCATATTACCAGCGTCTCCTTATGAGGGATCGTGATATTCGGTAGTAAGCATGACGCCCAGGAATAGCCCACTCCGAAACCCACGAGCATGAATGTGAGCGAACGCTGCGTTGAAGCCACCTTCGAATCAGTCGTCATGAGCAACGGTATCGACGCCGAACTCGTATTCCCGTAGGAAGAAATATTTATTGGCAGCTTGTCTGAATCAATTCCAGATTTCTTCGCTATTGTATTAAGCATAAATTCATTGGCCTGATGGAGCAGAAAATAATCTACGTCACCGGTGGATAGCTCAGATGCTGAAAGCGTGTCTTTGATAAGCGATGGCACCGCGCGAAGTGTAAAAGTAAATATTTCTGAGCCGTTCATATAGAGGTGATGAGGTAGGTCCGCCGCCGCGTCGAACGATGTCCGCGCGCCACTGGCGACGATCAAATTCTTCGCGCCTCGACCGTCGGATCCAAGCAGGAACGTGGAAAGAGATGCCTCGCTGCTTCTCTCGACGGCGGTCGCGCTTCCGGCATCACCGAACAGGAGCGCCGTACCTCGATCATCTGGATCGATCAGATGGCTGATCGTATCGCCTGCCAAAAGCAGCACCCGCTCCAGGCCAGAGCTTATTAAATTGGAAGCCAACCAAAGCCCGTAGACGTATCCCGAGCATCCCTGATTGACGTCGAACGCCGCTGTTCGCGTGGACAGGCCTAAACGATGCTGCAAAATGCAGGCTGTAGCGGGCAGTTTATGGTCTGGCGTCTGGGACACAAAAATCAAAGCGTCGATCGACTCTCTTTCCCACCCGAGAAGATCCAGCAACCTTGATGACGCGCGTTCGCACAGATCGGCGGTGGTATGGCCCCGTTTGGAGATGTGGCGCTCGCGCACGCCTGTCATTCGAGCTATCTCGGCGACTGCATCACTGCCGAAGCGACCAACAAACATGTCGTTGGTGACGATCTCCTCCGGCGACGCAGAGACGATGCCGGCAATGCGTACGTTGGCAACTCGCTGTACGGTCGATTGACCTTTTCGAGCAGGGTGGTTCGACATCATCGGCGCGCGGTCTCGATAACCTTCTCGATGTCTCCTATCGTCTCACATTGAACCAAATCCGCTCCTTCAATAACAAAATTATAGCATTCATCGATCAAAACGATGGTGGAAACTATCGCGATCGAATCCCAGTTAAAATCTTTGAGCTCGAGCGTGGGGCTAATTTGGTCACTGCTAATCTCCAAGATTTCAGCCATACCTTCACGGAACTGTTGCATCTCACTTTCCTAGATTTTTATAAGCGCGGCCGCCCACGAATAGCCGACACCGAATCCTATCACAACAACGTTGCGCCGTGATCGCGTCGATTTTGAGACGTGGCGTTCCAGCGCGATCGGGATAGACGAGGATACTGTATTGCCAACCAAAGAGAGGTTGCTTACAAATTTCTCTTCAGGGATGTCCAGCTTTTTTCGAAGCTTCTCGAGCATATAAGAATTTGCTTGATGCATCACCACAAGATCAATTTCATTCAAGGACATTTCAGAAAGTTCTAGGATTCTATTGTAGGCCTGTGGCACGCGTTTGAGTGCGAAAGCGACGATCGCCGGACCGTCCATATAAAGATTATTTTTCGAGCGGATATTGCCGGATCGATCGGTGTCCTCGATCGCCGTCTGGTTAGAACACGGCTCACGGAATCTGCCGGCGGGAACTATAAGGTTATTGCTGCCACTGCCGTCGGTGCCGAACACGACAGGCCCGATTGAGGCCCTTTGGTGCGCCTCTCCCTCAATCAGGGTTGCGGCCGCGCCATCTCCAAACAGCGTGCAGACACTTCGGTCGCGATCATTGATAATTTTAGTATAGGTGTCGGCTGTTAGCAGAAGAACGCGGTTCGCTAGGCCGCTCTCTATGATACCCTTCGCCAAGGCGACGCCATAAACGAATCCTGAACATCCGCCGTTATAATCGATGGCGCCGATGCCATCGTTCAAATCCAGTGTTTTTTGCAAAATGCAAGCGGTCGCGGGTAGAAGATGGTCCGGCGTTTGTGTGCAAAACAGCAAAAAATCGATTGTCTTGCGATCGATTTTGTGATCATTGAATAATTTATTAGCCGCTAATATAGCGAGATCGCCCGCTGTTTCATCCTCGGCAGATATGCGTCTTTCAGTAATGCCCGTCTTGTCGTATATTTTTTGAGGTGACCAGTCGGAAAACCGCTCGCTTAGCTGTTCATTATTTAAAACCTTACTTGGCAAATGTGTGGCTATGGCTGTGATTGTTGCCGACAGCATGATTTCACTCTTGGCTCGCCAGTCTGAAGCAGTCAGTAAATGTTCTATGTCTTAGGTATAATTTGATCGTGGCAATTTCTCGTCCGCTTGTAGTGGTTGGGTGCGCGAGTTAATGCGCAAAAGAGTTGGCGGGCGACAGATCAAGCATCTACAACATCTGTTTACAAATAGCATCTGTAAATCGCATTAATGTTAGAGATGCTCATCATACAGTAAAATCGAAGGATCTTTATCCTGCGGTAAATCTACAAAAAAGATTGTGCACATTATAAATTTGAGGGAAAGGTACCTCGTTGAGTTTCAGAAAACATCCGTCCCGGCGATGACTCAAGATTATGCTCCCGGAAGGCCTCTTCCAGCAGCTTGACTCTCCGAGGATTTTCAATTTCTGCTCCAAATTGTATTGATAAATATTTCATTACGTCGGCATTTAAGGTTGCTATCCAACATTGAGACCTATCCATCCTCCACCATCGCTAACGTAGTTCTCGCGGCGGTGGGCAGGGATATCCGTCATACATGCTCGGGCATAAGAGCAAAAGGCGCATATCCGCTGGAGACGGCTGAGAGGCGACGGATCTCGTGTGGGATTGCGAACACCAGTTTCGATGGCTGATGGAGACGAGCCGTTCCTCGGCGATCGGTCGTCGTTGCCCTGCGATCCGAGAACGCGGTCTCCAACTGAGGCAAGTCCCGCCGTGGAGATTCGGTCCGCTCCTCCGGGCGGAGCCGGCGGCCTGGAAAGGGTTGACCGGGCTGTCGGGGCGATCGTATCGCCCGGGCGACGCGCGGCCGGGCCGTTGCAAGGGTCGATGGGCGCAGTCCGCCGCACGGCCGAAGCTTCAGCGCCGTGAGCGGCATGATGGGACGGAGCGATTCTTGGTCGACGACGTCGAGACGCTACGGGCGGAACTGGTCGAGACGCAGGCTCGCCTGAAGGAAGCGCAGGGCGAGCTCGCGCGTCTGGTTCGCCTAGCCGAGGCCGACCTTCAACGGCGCCGCCCGGGGGAGCAGTCGAGCGTGGTCGCCGCCTCTGTCCGACGGCCCGCCGCCAAGGACGTGGCCGCCCGCATCGCCCGGCTCGTCCAGCTCTACCGCGAGACTGCGGCCGCTTCTCCCGACGGCGCGCCGGTGGTCGGCGAGGACACGATGCTTCGCTGGCTGGAGACCTCGGGCCTGTTCGACCGGGACTTCTACCTGAAGTGCAACGGCGATGTGGCGAGCGCGGGCGCCGACCCGACGCAGCACTACTTCAACCATGGCTACGCCGAGGCGCGGCCGCCGAGTGCGCTCTGACGCCGGCCCGGACCGTTCGCCCGACGCCGCATTGATCGGAGCGTCGCCGCGTGCGGCGCCAGCCAGCGGCCGAGACCTGTGCGAGGACACGATCGATGCAGAGTGCCGCTGAGACCGCAGCCCCGCCTCAGCCGGAGCCCTGGCAGGACGACTTCTCGACGATCTATCGCAGCGGGCAGTTCGACCACCTCTGGTACGCGGCACGCTACCCCGACGTCGGCCTGACCGATCTGTCCCCGCTCGAGCACTACGTGAAGTACGGCGCCCGGCTCGGCCGGCAGCCGCGGCCGGACTTTCCGGGCACGCCCGACGAGGCGGTGGACGGCACATACGTCAACCCGTTCGCCGCATGGCTGCGCCAGCAGGGCTATGGCGACGCCGGCTCCGAGGCGGGCAAGCCGGTCGTCTCGGTGCTGTGCATCACCTACAACCAGGAACCGTTCATCCGCCAGACGCTCGACAGCATCCTGAGCCAGCGGACGGACTTCCCCTTCGAGCTGATCGTCGGCGACGA
>NZ_JBKFBO010000089.1:0-4040 GCF_053346215.1 Methylobacterium sp. A49B | reverse complement strand
TGGGACGGAGCGATTCTTGGTCGACGACGTCGAGACGCTACGGGCGGAACTGGTCGAGACGCAGGCTCGCCTGAAGGAAGCGCAGGGCGAGCTCGCGCGTCTGGTTCGCCTAGCCGAGGCCGACCTTCAACGGCGCCGCCCGGGGGAGCAGTCGAGCGTGGTCGCCGCCTCTGTCCGACGGCCCGCCGCCAAGGACGTGGCCGCCCGCATCGCCCGGCTCGTCCAGCTCTACCGCGAGACTGCGGCCGCTTCTCCCGACGGCGCGCCGGTGGTCGGCGAGGACACGATGCTTCGCTGGCTGGAGACCTCGGGCCTGTTCGACCGGGACTTCTACCTGAAGTGCAACGGCGATGTGGCGAGCGCGGGCGCCGACCCGACGCAGCACTACTTCAACCATGGCTACGCCGAGGCGCGGCCGCCGAGTGCGCTCTGACGCCGGCCCGGACCGTTCGCCCGACGCCGCATTGATCGGAGCGTCGCCGCGTGCGGCGCCAGCCAGCGGCCGAGACCTGTGCGAGGACACGATCGATGCAGAGTGCCGCTGAGACCGCAGCCCCGCCTCAGCCGGAGCCCTGGCAGGACGACTTCTCGACGATCTATCGCAGCGGGCAGTTCGACCACCTCTGGTACGCGGCACGCTACCCCGACGTCGGCCTGACCGATCTGTCCCCGCTCGAGCACTACGTGAAGTACGGCGCCCGGCTCGGCCGGCAGCCGCGGCCGGACTTTCCGGGCACGCCCGACGAGGCGGTGGACGGCACATACGTCAACCCGTTCGCCGCATGGCTGCGCCAGCAGGGCTATGGCGACGCCGGCTCCGAGGCGGGCAAGCCGGTCGTCTCGGTGCTGTGCATCACCTACAACCAGGAACCGTTCATCCGCCAGACGCTCGACAGCATCCTGAGCCAGCGGACGGACTTCCCCTTCGAGCTGATCGTCGGCGACGACAAGTCGACCGACGGCACCGCCGAGATCATCGCCGACTACGCCGCGCGGCACCCGAACATCGTCGCGATCCTGCGGCCCGAGAATATCGGCCCGAACGGGAACTTCGCCGACCTGACGCGGTCGGCCCGCGGTGAGTTCATCGCCACCTGCGAGGGGGACGATTACTGGAGCGACACCGGGAAGCTCCAGAGGCAGGTCGACTTCCTCCGGGCGCACCCGGAATTCACCCTCTGCTTCCACCCGGTGCGCATCATCTACGAGGACATGCCGGGCATCGAGACCAGGTTCCCGGAGCACTGCGCGCCGCTTCCCTCCCTGACCGATCTCGCCACCCGCAACTTCATCCAGACGAACAGCGTCCTCTACCGCTGGCGCTACCGGGGCGCCGAGCCATTCGCCTTCGACGAGAGCATCGCGCCGGGCGACTGGTACGTGCATCTGATGCACGCGGAGGTCGGGCGCATCGGCTTCCTGCCGCAGGTGATGGCGGTCTACCGCAAGCATGCCGGCGGGATGTGGACCACCCACGCCTCCGAGATCGCGCGGCACAGGAAGCTCGGCACTGCCGAGATCGAGCTGTTCCGGCGCCTGCGCGGCCATTTCGGCGGCCGCTTCGCGGAGAGCTTCGCGGCCTCTCAGAGGATGATCTTCGCCCGCCTCGCGGAAACCTGCCTCGATGAGGCGGACGTGCCGGGCCTGCTCAGCCTCGTCGAGGCCCATCCCGACATCGCCCACGACACCCTCGGCGAGATGGGGTTCGATGCCGCAAACCTGCCGACCGGCGATGCGGACGCCTTGCGCGCGTGGCTTGAGGAGCAGCTCACCGTCAGCGTCATCGTGACCGCACGCGACAGCAGCGTCGATTTCCGCCCATGCCTCGACGGGGTTCTGGCCCAGCGCGGCCTGTTCCGGCTCCGGATCGTCGTCGGCTTCGAGCGCGCGACGGACGGCGTCCCCGACTCCATCGCGGCCCTTCGCGTGCCCGATCCGGACCGAATCGTGGTGCGTCCGCGCCCGCGGGATCTCGACCCGCTCCGGAACCTGCAGGATTGCATCGCGGCCTGCGACGGCCGCTTCATCGCCTTCTGCGACCCGGAGGCCCGCTGGATCTCCGACCGGAAGATCGCCAAGCAGCTCCGGATGCTGCGGGCTGATCCCCGGCTCTCCCTGTGCTTCAGCTGGGTGCTCGTGCATCGCGTAGCGGAGGGATCCCTCCTGCCGCACGAGGGGCAAGGCCGGCTCGCGACCGGGACCCTTGGTTTCTTGGATCTCGCCGCCGCGCCGGTGACGGCGCACCGCGCGTGCGGCCTCTACCGGGTCGACGCGTTGCGGCGCCTGCCGCGGGCTTTCTTCGAAGATGCCGGCGCGAGCGACTGGCTGATGGATCTCCACGTCGCCGATGCGGGCCGCGTCGCGTTCCTGCGGGAGATCCTCTCGGTGTGGGAGGTCCGGGCCGACAGTCCGTGGACGGATCGCGCCGACGCGCTCCAGGCGGCCCGGCTCGATCTCCAGCGCCGGCATTTCGCCACCCTCTTCGGCCGGGGGCGCGGCTTCGAGCCCTACGCGCTCGCCTGCACGGTCGCGGACCTCGACGCCGCGCTGTCTCCAGAGTTCGCCCGCGCTTATCTGGAGGCGCCGGCCTCGGGAGACGGGATCGAGGTCGAGGATGAGCACGTGACCTTCGCGGGCTGGATCGTCCCAACCTACGGGGCCCGGGCGACGCTCCTCGTCGAAGTGGGAGACGAGACGCATCGGGTTCCCGTCGATCAGCAACGGTCCGACGTGGTCACCGCCCTGTTCCGCGACGCGCCGGCACCGGTGGATGAGGCACGCTGCGGGTTCCGCTTCACGCTGCCCTTCGATCGGCGCCTGGAGGTTCGTCTCCTGATTGCGGTCGAGGATGCGGCTTTGCCCTGGCTGTCGGTCACCGTGGCCCAGCGATCCGATGGCGAAGCGTCCGGCTGAGGCACGTCCTGCCGGACCGAAGATCCGCCCCCCCCCCACCTCCGCGAAGGCGATCCTCCGGGAAGGGTTGACCCCGATCTGGGGCCGATCGTATCACCCGAGCGTCGCGCGGCCGCCGCGATGTCCGGGACGCGGTGTTTTCCGTACGGCCGGAGGTTCAGCGACGATCGGCGCCGCGAGTGGGACGGAGCGATTCTTGGTCGACGACGTCGAGACGCTACGGGCGGAACTGGTCGAGACGCAGGCTCGCCTGAAGGAAGCGCAGGGCGAGCTCGCGCGTCTGGTTCGCCTAGCCGAGGCCGACCTTCAACGGCGCCGCCCGGGGGAGCAGTCGAGCGTGGTCGCCGCCTCTGTCCGACGGCCCGCCGCCAAGGACGTGGCCGCCCGCATCGCCCGGCTCGTCCAGCTCTACCGCGAGACTGCGGCCGCTTCTCCCGACGGCGCGCCGGTGGTCGGCGAGGACACGATGCTTCGCTGGCTGGAGACCTCGGGCCTGTTCGACCGGGACTTCTACCTGAAGTGCAACGGCGATGTGGCGAGCGCGGGCGCCGACCCGACGCAGCACTACTTCAACCATGGCTACGCCGAGGCGCGGCCGCCGAGTGCGCTCTGACGCCGGCCCGGACCGTTCGCCCGACGCCGCATTGATCGGAGCGTCGCCGCGTGCGGCGCCAGCCAGCGGCCGAGACCTGTGCGAGGACACGATCGATGCAGAGTGCCGCTGAGACCGCAGCCCCGCCTCAGCCGGAGCCCTGGCAGGACGACTTCTCGACGATCTATCGCAGCGGGCAGTTCGACCACCTCTGGTACGCGGCACGCTACCCCGACGTCGGCCTGACCGATCTGTCCCCGCTCGAGCACTACGTGAAGTACGGCGCCCGGCTCGGCCGGCAGCCGCGGCCGGACTTTCCGGGCACGCCCGACGAGGCGGTGGACGGCACATACGTCAACCCGTTCGCCGCATGGCTGCGCCAGCAGGGCTATGGCGACGCCGGCTCCGAGGCGGGCAAGCCGGTCGTCTCGGTGCTGTGCATCACCTACAACCAGGAACCGTTCATCCGCCAGACGCTCGACAGCATCCTGAGCCAGCGGACGGACTTCCCCTTCGAGCTGATCGTCGGCGACGA
>NZ_JBKFBO010000088.1:0-83674 GCF_053346215.1 Methylobacterium sp. A49B | reverse complement strand
CCGACACCTGGGTTCCCGCGGCGTCCCGCGTCCCGCGTGTTGCTTCCTGGGCCATGCCCCCGGCGCCGAACCGCGCGCGGGGACGAGGACACGCGTCCGCGGAGGAGCCGGGTCCGCGACCTTCGAAAAGTTGACGGCGGCCCGGCGGACTGCCATCCGCCTGTCCGCCCCTGCGGCCCCATGAGTCCGAAAAAGCAATGACCGACCTGATCGAGACGATCCGCCGGACGCTCGTGCCGATCCACAAGGAGGGCTATCCCTTCATCCTGATCGGCATCGTGCTCACGGTGCTCGCCGGCTACTTCTCCCAGTTCTTCGGCTGGATCTTCCTGATCCTCACCCTCTGGGTCTGCTACTTCTTCCGCGATCCCGAGCGGGTCACCCCCGTGGCGGACGGACTCGTGGTCTCGCCCGCGGACGGGCGCGTGAACCTCATCGCCACCGTTCTGCCGCCGCCCGAGCTCGACCTGCCGCAGGTGCCCACCCTGCGGGTCTCGGTGTTCATGAACGTGTTCGACTGCCACGTGAACCGCGTGCCGGTCTCGGGGAGGATCGGCCAGATCCACTACACGCCCGGCCTGTTCCTCAACGCCGAGCTCGACAAGGCGAGCGACGACAACGAGCGCAACGGCATGGTGATCGAGACGAGCCATGGCGGCGCGCCGAAGCGCGTCGGCGTGGTGCAGATCGCCGGCCTCGTGGCCCGGCGTATCGTCGGATTCGTGTCGGCGGGCGACGTGCTCGGCGTCGGCGAGCGGTTCGGCCTGATCCGCTTCGGCTCGCGGGTGGACGTCTACCTGCCGGCGGGGTCCACCGTGCTGGTCGGCCTCGGCCAGAAGGCGGTGGCCGGCGAGACCGTGCTGGCCGATCTCGGCGGCGGACCGGACCGGGTCTTCAAGCGGATCTAGAGGCGGCCATGGACGAGCTCTTCCCGCCCTTCGCGCCCGATCCGAACGAGCCGCGCCCGCGCCGGTTCAAGCCGGTGCCGTTCCGGATGATCGCGCCCAACATGATCACCCTGATGGCGCTCTGCCTCGGGCTCACGGCGATCCGCCTCGCCTTCGAGGGCAAGTTCGAGCCCGCGGTCATCGCCGTGGTGGTGGCGGGCGTCCTCGACGGCATCGACGGGCGGGTCGCGCGGCTGCTCAAGGGCACCTCGCGCTTCGGGGCGGAACTCGATTCGCTCGCCGACTTCGTCAATTTCGGCTGCGCCCCGGCGCTGATCCTCTACGGCTTCGTGCTGTTCCACCTGAAGTCGCTGGGCTGGATCGTGGCGCTGATCTTCGCCATCGCCATGGCGCTGCGGCTCGCCCGATTCAACGCCATGCTGGACGACCCGAACCGGCCGGAATGGAAGAAGGACTTCTTCGTCGGCATGCCGGCGCCCGCGGGCGCGCTCACCGCGATGCTGCCGCTCTACCTGCATTTCCTGGGCTTCGGCATCGAGACCTGGGCGGCGCCCGCGGTGCTGATCTACGTGCTGTGCATCGCCCTCATGGTGGTCTCCACGGTCCCGACCTACTCGGGCAAGACCATGGGCAAGCGGGTGCCGCGCAGCCTCGTCCTGCCGATCTTCCTGTTCGGGGTCGCGGCCTTCGGCATCCTGATCAGCTATCCCTTCGAAGCCTTGGTGGCGGTGAGCGGCGGGTACCTGCTGACCATTCCGGTTGTGGCGGCGCAGTACCGCCGCCGGGTGAAGGCGGAGCTGGCGACCGCGGCCGGGGAGCGGCCCGCCGTCGGAATCCCGGCCGGATCGGATGAGAGCCTGTCCGTCGGCCCCTCCAATCGGCCCCCCTCATCCTGAGGTGCTGCGCAGCAGCCTCGAAGGAGGTCTCCTTCGAGGCTTCCGCCGCGCTCCGGCGCGTCAGGATGCGGGCGCGGGTCGGGTTTGCAGGCTCCGGGCACGGCGGGGATGAATCCGGGCGGCCAAACACGGCCTTCGATGCTGGCCGACGCGGAATCCTCCCCTACCTTGGCAGCGTGCGGCGGGGGGCTGGCGGATGCTCGAGGAATTCAAAAAATTCGCGCTGCGGGGGAACGTCGTAGATCTCGCGGTGGGCGTGATCATCGGCGCGGCCTTCGGGGCCATCGTCAACTCGGCCGTGCAGGACATCTTCATGCCGGTGATCGGCGCGGTCACGGGCGGGCTCGATTTCTCGAACTACTACATCCCGCTCTCGTCCAAGGTGCAGGCCGGCCTGCCCTACGTGGACGCGAAGAAGCAGGGCGCCGTCATCGGCTACGGGCAGTTCCTGACCCTGACGCTGAACTTCCTGATCGTCGCCTTCGTGCTGTTCCTGGTCATCCGGGCGATGAACCGTCTGCAGACCGCCGAGGCCAAGAAGCCCGACGAGGTACCGGCCGACGTGAAGGTCCTGACCGAGATCCGCGATATCCTGGCGACGAAGCCGCGGGTCTGACGCCTCAGCCCGCGCGCGTGTCGTCCTCCGGCTTGACGCCGAAGGCATCGAGGATCTGATCGAGGGCCTGGCCCACGGCGCCGGTGCCTTCCTCGTGGGTCTTCAGCCGCGTCTCGAGGCGCCGGATCTGCGGCTCGAACACCTCCGGCACCGGGTCGTCGCCGAGGAAGCGCGGCTTGTCGGACCCGACCGGGATGACGCTGCGCAGCTGTTGGCCGAGATGGTCGCGCACCGGCTCCGGCAAGGTGGCATTCGGGTCGGTGGGAGTGTCGCTCATGATCGCCTCACGGGTCGAACCGCCTATCAACGGCCGGACGGATGAAGCGTTGCGCCGGCGGCCGCCGCGATGGGGCTGCCCCCGGAGCGAGCTCCGGGGGCGCTTGGGCCGGCGCTCGGCCGGCCCGGGACGTGGTATCCGCGCCTCAGTCGATGACCTCGACGATGCGGTGGCCGCGATCGACCAGCACCGGACGGTCATTCACCACGGTGTAGCGGTAGCCCGGCTGCACGCGGTACTCGTTCGGCACGTCGTAGTAGGTCACGCCCGACGCCGGCAGGGTGGTGCCGACAGCGACGCGGCCGTCGTAATCGTAGGAGCGGACGTTGCGCTCGCGGACGTAGCTGCGGAAGCGCGGGGCCATGTCGACGCCGAGGATGCCGCCCACCGTGCCGGTGGCCGCGCCGACGGCGCCGCCGACGATCCCGCCGATCGGGCCGGCCGCATCGGCACCCGCGGCCGCGCCGCGCTCGGCACCCGGGATCGTGCCCTGGGCCTGGGCGGCCAGCGGCAGCGACAGGGCGAGGGCCGAGGCGGCGATGAGGGTCTTGAAGGTCATACGGGCTTGCTCCGTTCCGTGGTGTTCCGCCGCGGGGACGCGGCGAAGCTCGGGCCGGTAACGCCCGATCCCCGGATTCGGATGCATGCCTTTTTGCGGCGCGGCGGACCGAGGGCGGTGCCGTCCTTAACGGTCCCCTTACGCGTGCTCTCACGCGTCCTTGGGCATCGCCGACTGGATGAACCGGTCGGAGCCGAGATCCTCCTCGTCGTAGCCGAGGAGTTCCGCGAGCCGGCCGCGGGCGCGGCTGACCCGGCTCTTCACGGTGCCGACCTTGCAGCCCATGATGGCCGCAGCCTCCTCGTAGGAGACGCCCTCCGCGCCGACGAGGACCAGGGCCTCGCGCTGGTCCGGCGGCAGCTTGGCCAGCGCCGATTGCAGGTCCTCGACGTCGAGCCGGTCGCCCTGGTGCGGGGCGGTGGCGAGGCGGGCCGCGTAGGACCCGTCCTGATCCTCGACCTCGCGGACCCGCTTGCGGTGATCCGAGTAGAAGATGTTGCGCAGGATCGTGAACAGCCACGCGTTCAGGTTGGTCCCCGGCTGGAACCGCGCGCGGTGCTGCCAGCCCTTCAGCAGGGTGTCCTGGACGAGGTCGTCGGACCGGGCCGGGTTCGACGTCAGCGACAGCGCGAAGGCGCGCAGCGACGGCACCGCGGCGAGAAGGCCGTTGCGGAATTCCGGCTCGATCGCCTCGCCCCGGGCCCGGAGCGCCGCCTCAAGCTTCTCGATCAGCTCGGCGAAGCGGGACGGCAGGGTCTCCTCGCCGATCCGCTCGTAGACGGTGCGCAGGTGCTCTCCGAGATGCGTGCGGATGCCGGGGGCCAGGTTCGGGCGGCCATCCCGCGTCCCGTCCTCCTGGGACAGGACGGTGTCGGTGTCGTCGCGGGTCATGCGTGTCGCACTCGTCAGCTCATCGTGGCTCGACCTGTGGTCCCGAGTGGGTCGAGGCGGGGCGCTTGGCGGCTTGAACTCGCGGCGAAGTCCGGCCGGTGCGCTCCTGTTACCGGGGTTCTAACGCATCGGGCGCGGGCATGCACCCTCGGGCAAACTACACTTAAGCTAAGTTTGCCGGTCTCAAAAGGCGGATCGCCCCGTCCCGGAGCGTCAGGACGTCGCCGCGGGCGAGGTCGGTCCAGCACTCGTCCCGGGTGAGGGGCTGGGTGGCGATGACCGTCACCACGTCGTGCTCGGTGGTTTCCTGCGCGAAGTCGACCTGCCAGTCCTCGTCGATCAGGGTGGCCTTGCCGAAGGGGGCGCAGCGGGTCAGGTAGCAGAGGCGCTTGCCGCAATGGGCGTAGAGGGTGCGGCTGTCGGTGAGCAGCATGTTGAACACGCCGAGCGCGTGCAGCTCGGCCGCGAGGTCGGCCACGGCCCGGTCGAGGGTCTCGGGGCGGGGCAGGGCGCGGAACCGGGCCTGGAGCCGGCCGAGCATCCAGCAGAAGGCGTGCTCGCTGTCGGTGGAGCCGATCGGCATGAAGCCGCCGAGCGGCAGCTTCTTCACGCCCTTGAGCTGGCCGTTATGCGCGAAGGTCCAGCGGCGGCCCCACAATTCCCGGGAGAACGGGTGGGTGTTCTCCAGGCTGACCCGGCCGCGGTTGGCCTTGCGGACATGGGCGACGACGATCCGGCTCTTGATCGGCATGTCGCGGAGCAGCCGGGCGAGCTGCGAGCGGGCGCTCGGCTCCGGCTCGTGGAAGCTGCGGCAGGTGCGGCCGTCGTAGAAGCTGATGCCCCAGCCGTCGGCATGCGGCCCGGTCTCGCCGCCGCGCCGGGCCAGGCCCGCGAAGGAGAAGCGGATGTCGGTCGGCACGTTGGCGCTCATGCCGAGCAGTTCGCACATCGTCTTTCAGCCGGGCCATGCGGGGAAGCGGCGACGTTTAGGAGTGTTCGGCCGTCCCGACAACGGCTTTCGCGCGGATCAGCGCGCCAGATAGTCGGTGAGCGTCATGCCGACCATGATGGCGACCCAGAAGAAGCCGAGCCCCGAGAACAGCCGGATCAGCGGCGGCTCGTGGATCACCTCCATGGAGACGAGGAGGATCAGCGCCACCATCACGGCGACGACGGCGAGTTCGACGATCCAGACCTGCGCGAAGGGGAGGGTGGCGCCGAGGGTGACGTTGACGGCGAGCAGGCCGAGCAGCGCCAGGAAGGTGAGCAGCGGCGTGCGGAGACGTTTGCGGAGCAGGGCGCGGTCGTCGGTGCTCAGGGGCGCGAGGGGGTTCCGCATCCTACCGGTTCACCACGTAGAGGATCGGGAAGGCCAGGATCCAGACGAGGTCGATGAAGTGCCAGTACAGGCCGTAGACCTCGATCCAGTTCTGGTGCCGCGACAGGAACCCGGCCTTCGCGGCCAGCCAGGTCATGCCGAGCAGGAGCGCGATGCCGGTGAAGAGGTGCAGCGCGTGGAGCAGAGTGGCGACGTAATAGAGGTTGACGAACAGCCGCGCGGCCGGCGTCTCGGCCAGCGCGAAGGGCCGGTCGCTGAGGAACGGCATCATGTGCTCGGCCCAGTCGGCATAGTACTCGTAGCCCTTGAGCACGAGGAACAGGCTGCCCAGTGCCGCCGTCGCCAGCATCGCCCGGACCATGGCGCGCTGCCAGCCCATCCGCGAGAATTCGATCGCCATCGACATGGTCAGGCTGGAGCAGATCAGCACCACGGTGTTAGTGGCGCCGATCCAGAACTTGAGGTGCTTGGCCGCCGCGACCGTCGCCTCGGGGTGCAGGATCCGGGTGATCAGCGCCACCAGGAACAGGGCCGAGAACAGCAGCAGCTCGGTGATCAGCCACGCCCAGATGCCGAGCGTCGCGGCTTGGCGCTGCTGGGCCACGCTCTCGAAATGATGGGCGCGGGCGACCCCGACGCCGTCGGCGAGCGGCGCACTCATCCGTGCTGGTCCCGGGATTCCTGGGCCTGGATCGGGTAGTCATAGGGGATGCGCGGCACCTCCGGCGGCGTGAGGAAGTTGTGGGTTGGAGGCGGCGACGAGGTCTCCCACTCGAGCCCCTTGGCGTTCCACGGGTTGGCGGGGGCCTTTCGCCCGAACCACAGGGAGTAGACGAGGTACAGCATCGGGAAGAGGTAGCCGGCCGCCAGGATCGTGGCGCCCGCCGAGGACAGCACGTTGAGGAGCTGGAACTCGGCCGGGTAGGTCGCGTAGCGTCGCGGCATCCCGAGATAGCCCAGGATGAACTGCGGGAAGAAGGTCACGTTGAAGCCGAGGAAGATCAGCAGCGCCGAGACCCGGCCCCAGGGCTCGCTGTACATCCGGCCGGTGAATTTGGGCCACCAGAAGTGCAGGCCGCCGAGGAACGCCAGCACGGTACCGCCGACCATGATGTAGTGGAAATGCGCGACCACGAAGTAGGTCGCGTGGATGTGCTGGTTGATGGCGAGCGTCGCGAGGTAGAGGCCGGTGAGCCCGCCGAGGACGAACAGGCCGATATAGCCCATCGCGTAGAGCATCGGCGTGTCGAGGCGCAGGCTGCCCTTATGGATCGTGGCAGTCCAGTTGTAGACCTTCACGGCCGAGGGCACCGCCACCGCGAAGGAGAGGGCGGAGAACACCAGCGAGGCTAGGTCGCTCTGGCCGTTGACGAACATGTGGTGGCCCCAGACGAAGAAGGTCACCGAGGCGAGCCCGATCGACGCGTAGGCGACGAAGCGGTAGCCGAACAGCTTCTTCTGCGCGAAGGCCGGGACGATCTCGGAGATCACTCCCATGCCGGGCAGGACCATGATGTACACGGCTGGGTGCGAGTAGAACCAGAACAGGTGCTGGAACAGCACCGGGTCGCCGCCATAGGCCGGGTCGAACACGCCGATATGGAAGGCGCGCTCTGCAATGAGCAGGATCAGCGCGGTCGTGATGACGGGTGTGGCGAGCAGAAAAATCAGGCTCGTGGCGTAGTGCGCCCAGACGAAGATGGGGAGCTTGAACCACGTCATGCCGGGCGCCCGCATGGTGTGGATCGTGACCACGAAGTTAAGCCCCGTCAGGATCGACGAGAAGCCCACGATGGTCACCCCGATCAGCGCCGGCAAGACCCAGGTGTTCGAGAAGGCCGTCGAGAGCGGCGCGTAGAAGGTCCAGCCGGTGTCGACGCCGCCGAGCACGACTGAGACCAGGGTGAACAGGGCGCCCGCCATGAACACGTACCAGCTCGTCAGGTTGAGCTTCGGGAAGGCGAGGTCCTTGGCTCCGATCATCAGTGGGATCAGGAAGTTGCCGAAGGTCGCGGGGATCGACGGGATCAGGAAGAACCACACCATCACCACGCCGTGGATGGTGAAGGCCTTGTTGTAGGTGTCGTTTGTCATGATCGCGCCGTTCGGCACCACGAGCGCGAGGCGCACCACGCCGGCCGCCAGGGCCCCGATGACGAAGAATCCGGTGATCGAGACGAGGTAGAGGATCGCGATGCGCTTGTGGTCGGTGGCGAGGAACCACGAGCGCAGGGTCGATTCCGCGTGCAGGTAGTCCGCCTTGCGCCCGATCGTCGATTCCGGGGCGTGGGGTTCCCGGCGGGCGGTGCCGCCGATGCTGCCCGATGCGCTCATCGTGTCGCCCCCGCCGGCGTCGCGTCCGCGGCCTTGGCAGTCGGATAGGATTTCAGGAACTCGATCACGGTCGCGAGTTCGTCCGCCGGGATCCGGCCGGCGAAGCTCGGCATGACCTGCTTGCCCCCTCCGGCAAGACGGTCGCCGTTCGGGTTCAGGATTTTTTCGCGCATCCACCCTTCATCCGCCGTGACGGTGCGGTCGTCGGCGAGCCTCACCTGCGATCCGTACAGGCCCGCGAGGCTCGGCGCCTTCACGGACGAGCCGGGCTCGTGGCAGCCGGCGCAACCATAGGCCTCGTAAAGGGCGCGGCCGGCCGCGACCTTGCCCTGCTGGGCGCCCGCGTGGGTCAGCCAGTCCTGATAGTCGCCGGGGTTCATGAAGGTGACCTCGCCGCCCATCACGGAATGGTCAGTGCCGCAATACTCGGAGCAGTAGAGATGGTAGGTGCCGGTCTTGTCCGCCTTGAACCACAGATCGGTATAGCGGTCGGGCAGGGCGGCGACCTGCATCCGCACCGCCGGCAGGTAGAGGGCGTGGATGACGTCCTGGCTGATGATGCGCAGACGGACCGGTTGGCCGATCGGGAGATGCAGGTCGTTGATCTCGGACTGACCGGTGGGATGCTGGAACTTCCACATCCACTGTCGGCCGACCGCCTCGACCACCATGGCGTCGGGGGGCGGGTTCTTCGACTCGACGAAGAGCCGCGCGCCCCAGACGAAGAAGATCAATGTCAGCAGGAACGGGATCAGCATCCAGCTGATCTCGATGAGGTTGGAGCGGATGCCCGACGGGCTCCGGTCCGCCTCGGAGCCCTCGCGGTAGCGCAGGGCGAAATAGGTGATCGCCACGAAGACCGGCACGGTCAGCAGCAGCGTCAGCACCGTGAAGGCCAGGATGAGCCAATCGGTCTCGGTCGCGACGGCCGAGACCGCGGCGGGCCAGAGTTGGAGGGAATCGTGGCTCGGCGTCATCGCGGTGCGGGCTCCGCCGGATCGAGGGAGTGGCCGACGGTCAGGTCCATGGCGCGCCCGATCGGGATCCGGGCGCGGGTACGAGACGTATCCCGGTAGCCGTAGCCGGCGAGGTGCCCCTCGGTCGCCGCCCGCTCCCGGTCGAGGTCGGCGTAGGGGTCCGGCTGAAGGTTCGGCGGCGGCGGTGTGAGCCGCGCCGTCTGCTGGGGCGTGAGCGCGGGGAGCGCCCGGCGCTGACTCGCCGCGAAGCTGCCCATCAGCCAGATCATCGTGCCGACGACCGCCAGGGCCGTGAGCGCGAGACCGGCCATGACCAGGGCCGTGTTGCGGACGTTGACGTCGCGCACCTCATGCCCCGGGTCATCCGGATCGCGCTGGGTGTTGGCGGCCGGACGCTGCGGGCGTCCGTTCAGCAGGCCGCTGCCGCGCAGGGTCAGGCCCGCGAGGATGGCCGGGATCAGGCCGGAGGGACCGCCCGGCCTCATGCCGGCCTCCCGGAGCGGCGGGCTGCCGCCGCGGCCCGGTCGGCCCCTGGACGCAGCATGAGGTGCAGGGCGGCGGCGAGGCAGGCCACCGCGCAGGCGGCCAGCACGTCGCTCGGCCGCAGCACGAACCGGTCGCGCAGCGCCGGGGTGACCAGCCAGAACATCTCCAGGGCGTGCACCGCGAGCGCCGCGCCCGCCAGGATCCGCGTGGTCGGGCGACCGGGCCGCAGGGTCGCCAGACCGGCGAGCACCACGACGGCGCCGGCCACGATCGAGAGTGTCCGCCCGAGCCAGCCGCCGCGGGCGAAATACCACGATACCTCCGGCGGCAGGTTCGCCGACCACACGATCAGGAACTGCACGAAGTGCAGGTAGGCCCACAGCCCGAGCAGCACCACCAGCGGCACCAACCGGCCGCGCCCCGGCGCGGTGCGGCCGCGGCCCACCGGCTCCGGCTCCTCCCAGGCGAGCAGGATCGCCGCCGCGAAGGCGAGGCCGCTCCAGGCGGTCATGATCAGGAGGCCCAGCAGCGCGGAATCGAGACGCGGGTCCAGGGACGCGATCACGTCGGTGACGAACAGGGTACCGACCACCGCGTGGAGGCCCACAGCCGGGACGGTGCGGCCCTCGCCGGGTGCGTCGAAGGGCCGGGCGAAGCGCAGCGCCAGCCAGGTCCAGGCGGCGAGGTAGACGACAACCCGGGCCACGAAGAACGGCGTCGTGAACCAGAGGGCCGCGAGCGGCGTATGCGCCGGCGCCTTCGCCCAGGGGTAGAGCACCGGCGCGGCGGCGAGCAGCGGCACCCCGAGGGTGGCGGCCACCGGCATCAGCGCCATGAGGCGCCGCAGACCCGCCAGCATCTCGACACCGCCGCGCGCCCGCACGCGGCGGCCGAAACGCTCGGCCACGATGACCACCGGCAGGGCGCCCACCGGCAGGGCGACGAGGACGAGCCATCCGGCGAGGTACGAGGCCGCCGCGCCGCGCACGCCGCCCGCCAGCAGGCAGAGGGCCAGGAGCGCGAAGCCGGCGAACCCGAGGAGCATGGGGCGGGCGGGACGGCTCATCGTGCCGCCTCCAATCGCGCCCGGTCTTCTGCCGGGAGACTGGCGACCGGAGCGTCCTGGCTGAGCTGAAGGGCGCGGACATAGGCCACGATCGCCCAGCGGTCGGCCGACGGAATCATCTGCGCCATGCCGAACATCGCCTTCCGGCCGTTCGAGATCGCGTCGTAGAGGTCGGCCGCGGAGGTCCTGCGCAGGGCCTCGCCCGTCAGGTCGCCGGCATGCGGGAAGCCGCGCGCCACGATCATGCCGGCGCCGCGCCCATCCTGGCCGTGGCAGGGCGTGCAGAACACCGTGTAGCGCTGCCGGCCGCGGTCGAGCAGGTCCCGGCTGATGGTCTTCGGCTGGGGCATGGGCTGCGCGGGATCGCTGCGGGGCACCGTTCCGGCCACCGGCTGGCGCATGGTGATGTCCCGGGGGAAGAACGGATTCTTGTCCCAGGTCTTGGCCCGGGCCTGATCGGCCATGTCAGCCTCGCCGCAGGCCGCCAGGGGCGCCAGGACGAGGAGAATGAGCAGCCCGGTGCGGAGACGGGCGATCCTCATCGCGGGATCCGCCGGATCTCAAGGGGACGTCCGGCCTCGGCCGGCAGGCTGGCGAGCCGCCGCTCGATCCGGGCCGCGTCGAACCGGTCGCCGCGCGCCTCCGCCGAGAGGAAGAATCGGTCTTCGGAGGCGCGCAGGAAGCCCGGAATATTGAAGGCCGGATGGTTCAGCCGCGGCAGGCGATTGAGCACCAGCAGCGCGAGGTGGATCGCTACGCAGCCCGCCATCATCGCGAAGGAGATGCTCGGCACCACGAACGAGGGCCAGGAGAGGCGCGGGCGGCCGCCGATCAGGAACACGTAGTCGTAGGCCGTGGCGTACACGCACATCGCGAAGAAGCCTGCGCCGCCGAGCAGCGCTCCAGCCAGCGCGTAGGGCAGGATCGAGCGGCCTTCGTGGCCCAGCGCCCGCAGGGTTCGGGGCATCGGCACCGGCCCATGGCCATCGAGATGGACATGATCCGAGCTGATGCCCGAGAGCGCCTGGAGGGCGGCGGCGAGGTCGCCCTGGCTCGAGAAGGTGGCGGACACGCCCCACAGGGGGGCGGCGACCGGTTTCTCCTCCGGTCGGGCGGCGGCCCGGGACGAAGCCTCGCGGGCGGCTTCCCGCGCGGCCGGAGCCTCCGCGAGGGCAAGGCGGCGGCTCTCGACGATCGAGACGGCCGGGAGGTAGCGCAGGAACAGGAGCAGCAGGGTGAGGAACAGGCCGACCGAGCCCGCGAAGGTGGCGATGCCCCACACGTCCGTCGAGTAGGGGAGCTTCGAGGACGGCAGAAAATCCTGCGTCAGGGTGACGACCAGGACCATGACGTGGTCGGCGTAGGCGCCGACGGCCACGAGCAGGCCCACCGCCGCGATGGCGAGCGGCGCCGTCCGGGCGCGCGCCGACCACAGGATCTGGGCGGGCAGGACGAGGCAGAGGATCGCCGTCCATGAGACGAGCGCGTGATCACCGGTCATGCGCCGAAGCAGGACGCCGCGCCCCTCGGCGTCGCCGTTGAGGAACGTGTCGAAGTACTCGGCCGCGTAGCAGTAGGCACTGGCGCAGCCGAGGCAGAGCAGCAGGCGTCCGAGCACATCGAGATGGCGGGCGGTCACCAGGGCGTCGAGGCCGTAGACGAGGCGGATCAGCATCACGATCACCGCCGTGACGCCGACACCGGAATAGACCGCGTTCACCAGGAAGCTCACCGGCAGCAGCGTGCTGTGCCAGCCGGGCATCAGCGAGCCCGCCAGCATCACCGAGGCGCCGGTCTGGACCGAGACCACCAGCAGCACGCCGAGCAGCGCCACAGTCCGGTAGGCCTGGACCCAGATCTGCCAGTGGGCCGCCGAGCCGCGCCAGCCCGAGGCGAGGATGCCGTAGACCTGGGCGCGCAGCAGCGCGAGCTTGCGGGTCGGCGCCTTGATGTCGGCCTGACGCATCGCCTCGGCGAAGGCACGGTCGCGCAGGGTCGCCAGATCCGGCAGCAGGCCGATGAACCACAGGCTCACGCAGATCACCAGGAACGACACGATGTCGATCGCGTCCCAGAGCAGCGGCGAGCGGAATTGCGGCCAGAGATCGTAGGTGTTGGGGTAGGGCAGGTTCCAGAAGAAGAACCATGGCCGCCCGAGATGGATGATCGGGTAGAGCCCGGCCGCCGCGGTGGCCAGAAGCGCCAGGGTCTCGGCGACGCGGTTCACCGCCCCGCGCCATTCCGCCCCGAGCAGGAGCAGGACCGCGGAGACCAGCAGGCTGCCGGAGGCGACGCCGATCCACCAATCGTAGCTCGCGATGTCCAGCGCCCAGACAACGGCGTTGTTGTTCGCCCAGATCCCGGGGCCGGCATAGAGCAGGTAGGCGAGCGTGAGGGCGAACAGGCCGAGGAGCGAGGCCGCCCCCGCGAAGGCGATCCACCAGCGCCGGTTGCCCGGATGGGTCAGCGGGATCGCGGTCACAGCGCCGCCGATCCCCTGGAGGGTTTCCTCCGGCCGGATCAGGGGGCCGGGGGGCGTGCCGCCGAGCAGGGCGCCGGACACGCTCAGCCCTCCCGCCGGGTCGGATCGGCGGCGGGCGCGAGCCCGGCGAGATAGGTCGTGCGCGGCCGCGTGTTCAGGTGCCCGAGGAGCGCGTATTCCCGCGGGTCCCGGCGGGCAGCCGAGACCCGGCTGCCCGGATCGGCGACGTTGCCGAAGGTGATCGCCCGGGTCGGGCAGGCGCCCTGGCAGGCGGTCTCGACGGCGCCGTCCGGGATGGGGGCATGGGCGTCCTTGGCCGAATCGATCCGCGCCGCGGTGATGCGCTGGATGCAGTAGGTGCACTTCTCCATCACGCCGCGGGCGCGGACCGTGACCTCGGGGTTGCGCTGCTGCTGCTCCACCGGGGTCATGCCGCCAGTATAGTCGAGGTAATTGAAGCGGCGCACCTTGTAGGGGCAGTAGCTCTGGCAGGTCCGGGTGCCGACGCAGCGGTTGTAGACCTGCAGGTTCAGCCCCTCGCTGTCATGGAGCGTCGCCTCCACAGGGCAGCCGAGTTCACAAGGCGCGCTCTCGCAATGCATGCAGGGCACCGGCTGGAAATGCGTCTTCGGCGCGTCGAGTTCACCCGCGTAGTAGCGGTCGACCCGCAGCCAGCCCATCCAGCGTCCCTTCTCGACCTCCGCGCGGCCGACCACCGGGATATTGTTCTCCGCCTGGCAGGCGGTGACGCAGGCGTTGCAGCCGATGCAGGCGTCGAGGTCGATGGCCATGCCCCACTGCGCCGCAACCCATCGGTCCTGGCTCTCCGGCGGCGGGTAGAACGAGGCGGGGGTCGGCGCCCCCTTCGGATCGCCCGCTGGCGCGGCGCCGAGCGCCTGCACGCGCACGAGATCCTGCCCCTCCATCGTGCCGAGGTGCTGGGTCGTCACCGGCATGCTCCGCCGGCCGGTCTTCGTCAGCCGGGCGCCGGCGAGCCGCCAGGGCGAGCCCGGGGGGCGTACGGGCGCCGCGTCGTAGCCGAGGCCACGGGACAGGTGATCCGGCACGTCGCGGCCGTAGCCGAGGCCGAGCGTCACGGTATCGTCGGCCTGGCCGGGCAGGATCCAGGCCGGGCCCTCGATCCCGCGGCCGCCCGCCTCGACGCGCAGGACGTCGCCCGTGGCGATCCCCTCGCGCTCGGCCAGACGCGGGCTCAGGGCGATCACGTTCTCCCAGACCACCTTTGTCAGGGGCTTCGGAAGTTCCTGCAGCCACGCGAGGTCCGCATGGGTGCCGTCCCAGACGGTGGGATCGGGGCGAAACAGCACCTCGACGCCCTCGGCGGCGGGTGCGGCGGATGACGCGGACGCCGGCTCCTGCGTGAGCGCGACGGCCTCGGCTGGATGCGCGCTGTCGGCAAAGTATCCGCGGCGCAGGGCCTCGGCGAAGCGGGCCTCGAACGCCGTCTCGTCCTCGCCGTCGGTCCGCCAGCGCGCCTTGAGGAGGCCGAGGGCGTCCCGGTCGCCGTCCCCGCCCTCGCCGCCCGCCAGGAAGGCCAGCATCTCCGGCAGGGTGCGGCCGTTGTACAGGGGCGCGATCGTCGGCTGGATCAGCCCGACGGTCCCGTCGAGGGAGCGCACGTCCCCCCAGGACTCCAGCGGGTGTGCGGCGGGCAGGTGCCAATCGGCGTGGGTGCCGGTCTCGTCGTAGTACAGCCCGGCATGGATCTTGAGCGGCACGCGCTCCATCCGGGCGGCGAAATCGAGGGCGCCGGGCGCCTCGTAGACCGGATTGGCGCCGAGCACGATCAGGGCCCGGACGCTGCCGCGCTCCATCGCGTCGGCGAGATCCGCGAGGGTCCCGGCGCCGGTTTCCGCCGCGGGCGCCGTGTGCACCAGGGTCGTGCCGGTGTTGCCGAACGCATCGTTCAAGCGGTGCACCAGGGCGTGCAGATCCGGGCTCGCGGTCAGGCCGGCGGTGACAATGCCGGCCCCGCGGGCTTGATCGAGCGCCGCGCCGGCGTTCCGGGCCCAGCGGGACACGGGATCGTCACCCTGCGGGGCCGCGCCACCTTCGGCCAGAGCCAGGAGGCTCCGGGCCAGGGCCTCCAGCCGGCCGGCCGGCACGGGGACGCCGTAATCCGCCTTGGCGCTGGTCAGCGTCGGAGTCGGGGCCGCCGCGTGGAGGGTGAGGAGGCGCCCCTGCGCGTAGGCGGCGCGCCGGGCCTCGATCCAGCGCCAGGACAGGCCGACCTGGCCGGGCCCGAGGTCCAGGAAATCGCCGTCGAGCGCCACGAGGGTGCGGGCACGGCCGAAATCGGGATGCGTCTCCAGCGGCCGCCCGTAGGCAAGCCGGGCACCCTCGTAGATCCCGTCGCGGCCGGCCCCGGCGCCGCCATACCAGCGGAGCGCCGGGTAGGCGGCCCGCAGCCGCGCGATCTGCGCCGCCACGCTGGGCGACGTCACCGGTCCGGTGAGCAGGGCGATGCCCTCGCCCCCGCTCTGGCGCCAAGCCGGCATCCGCGCCTGCAGGTCCGCCCGGAACGCCGCCCAGGAACTCGGCCGGCCGAGATGCTGCACCGCCTGGGATCGGAACGGGTCGTAGAGGCCGAGCACCGAGGCCTGGGCCAGCACGTCGGTGCCGCCGCGGCTCCAGGGATGGTCGGGATTGCCCTCGATCTTCAGGGGCCGGCCGTTGCGGGTGGTGACGAGGACGCCGTTGCCGAACCCGTCGAACAGGGCCGAGGAGGCGTAGGACAGGTCCGTGCCCGGCACGATCCGCTCGGGCTGGTTGACGTACGGCACCTCGTAGGCGCGGCCCCCGCCGCTGCCGCAGGCGGTCAGCCCCCCCAGCGCGAAAGAGGCCGCCATCAGCTTCAGGAAGCCGCGCCGCTCGGGCGCCGCGGCGAGCCGGGCCGCCGACGGGAACTCGGCGGCGAGGTAATCGCGGAACTCCGGGCTGTCGGACACGGCGTCGAGGCTGCGCCAGAACCGCGGGCCGTCGCCGCCGGCGAGCTTTTCGCGCAGGACCGCGATGTCGAACCCGGGCGTCATCGATGGCAGATCCCGCATTCGGTGAGCCGAGCGCCGCCGCGGATATGGTTCTGCGCCACGAGCTTCGGACCGAGCGTCGCCTGATCGGCCGGCGGCGTCCAGGTCATGTTCCAGACCTGGTCCGGAGTGCGCACATACTTCTCCGGCGCCCTGTGGCAATCGAGGCAGAACTGCATCTCGAAGGCGTTGGCCCGGTAGGTCATCTGCATCGACGTCACGTCGCCGTGGCAGGTGGAGCAGCCGATCCCCTTCGTCACGTGGACGGAGTGGTTGTAGTAGACGTATTGTGGCAGCTTGTTCAGGCGCTTCCACTCCAGCGGCTTGTCCTGCGCGTAGCTGTCGCGCACCGGCTTGAGCATGTCGGAGCCGGTCCAGATCTGCGAGTGGCAGGTCATGCAGGTGTGCGTCGGCGGGATGCCGGCGGTGGCCTCCTTCTCGACGGTGGTGTGGCAGTAGCGGCAATCGATGCCGAGTTCACCGGAATGGTGCTTGTGGCTGAACGGCAGCGGCTGGGACGGCGCGATACCGACGCCGGTCACGTAGTTCGAGCGCACGATCCCGGCCGCTAGGACCGGGAGTCCGACGAGGCAGGCGACGCCGGTCATGAGAGCCAGGCGATAGAGCGCGTCGGCGCCGGGCGTGAACAGCTGCGCCATCAGGCGCACCCGCGGATCGGGACGGCCGTGCGGCCGCGTTCGGTCTGCTCAGCCCATCGCCGCACGCGTCGCCTCACCCTCTGACAGCGCTCTCCGCCGCTGTGGGAAAAGCGGCCCGGCGGAGAGGGTGTCCCAACACAGCCTTGAGTGCAGCCCGGTCGAACCCGGCGCCGTGCCCGCCCGCAGAATGCGGCCCAATCGGACAGAGCGACAGCTGCGCTGCGGCCGCACCCGACGACACTGTCCGCACGCCACCGAGCACAATCTAGAGCGCTTCCAGAACCGACGCTAGAAGCCGGACCCTGCCGTCCGACATGTCGCGGCCGGTGGCAGCCGACCGGCCACCCTTCCCGCAGGCGAGTCGAAGGCCTATGCCCCAGGCAGCAGCGGGGCGGCCTGAACTTCACCCGGAGACGCATGGAATCCGATCCTCTCGTCCTGACCTGGCGTGCCGCTCGGCGTCTTCACGCCGCCGCGGTGGCCCTGACGGTCGGGATCGGCGCCCCGCTCTGCGCGCTGGCGCTGCTGTGCCTGCGCGACCTGATCGCAGTTCTGCCCAGGGACGAGGCGCCCGTGCTGCCGTTCCTGCGCCTCGCCGTGCCGTTGCCCGGCCGGGAGTTCGTCGTCGCCCCTGGCGTGGCGATGCGTCCGGCCGAACTCGAACTCGCGGCCTTTCTGTGCATCGCCGCCTGCGCGGTGATTCTGGCAGCGCTCGGCTGGAGCGTGGCGCGCCTGTGTTTCAAGGCCCAGAACCGGGCCGCCGACACGGTCCGCAACGCCGTCCTGGGGACGATCCTCGACGCGCCGGCCGGGGCGCGGGACGAGGCCCGCAGCCTCGCCCGGCTCGTCGGCGAGGTGCTGGCGCGGGCCGACCGGCTGCTCGCCGCCGGCATCGTCCTGCCGGCCATGACCCTCGCGGCCCTGCTCCTGGCGCTGGGCTTCGCGGCGCTCGCTGCCCCCCGGCTGATCCCGGCCGCCGTGGTGGGGCTCGGGGCGGTGGGTCTCGCCTACGGGCTGGTGCTCGAACGGGCGCGGGACCGGCAGGACCTGCGGCTGCGCTCCAGTGCACGGGCGGAGGACAATTTGAACGACCTCGTCCGGCGCCTGCCGGCGGTGCGCAGCCACGGGGCCGCCGCCCTGGAGCGGGGACGCATCGCCTCCCGCGTCGCCGCGATGCGGACCAACGTGGCCCGGGCCGAGGCGCGGCTGGCCTACGCGCGGGCGCCGGCGCTCGCGCTGGCGGTGATCCTGCCGGCGATCGCGGTCGGGACGGCGCTGTGGCGCTCGACCGGGCCCGGTGCCGCCCCGGTCCCGCCGGTGGACCCGGCCGCGCTCCTGGCGGCGACCGGCGCCTTCGGCCTGGCCGGTTGGCTCGCGGCCATCTGCGCCCGCCTGTGGACGGTGCGCCGGGCGGTGCGCCCCCGCTTCCGCGACCTCGCCCGCATCATCGCGGCCCTCGAAGGCCGGCGGGCGCGGGCCGCCCGGACCGGCACCGCGCTGCCGCTGCCGCGGTCAGGGCTCCTGGCGACGGAGGGGGTCGGGGCCTTCGATCCGGCGACGGGCGAGCGCCTGACGGGCGTCGACGTGGCGTTCCCCATGCCGGGCCACGTGGCGATCACCGGCAGCCGCGGCAGCGGCGCCCGGGCGCTGGCCGCCGTCCTGGCCGGGCAGGTCGAGCCGACCGCGGGCGCCGTCACCTACGGGGGCACGGATCTGCGCGTCTTCGACGCCGCGGAGCGCGCCCGCCGGATCGCCTTCGCGGCGGGAGAGGCCATCCTGATGGCGGGCTCGCTCCGGCAGAACCTGCTCTACGGCACCGATCCGGCTCACGCGCCCGACGAGATCGGGCTGATCGGGATCTGCCGCCTCACGGGGCTGGACGGGTTCGTCTACGCCCGCGGTCTGACCGGACGGCTGGATCCGACGGCGCAGCCGCGGCTTGCGGCCGCGATCGTCGCCGCCCGCCGGACCATGCGGCAGGCGCTCGCCGCCAAGGGGGCCGAGCGCCTCGTGGAGCCGTTCGATCCGGACCGATACAATCATCAGGCGAATGTCGGCGAGAACATCCTGTTCGGCGAACCGGTCGGCGGCGCCTTCGCGCCCCTGCGCTTCGCCCGCCACCCCTACCTGCGGGCGGTGCTGGAGGCCGAGGAACTGGTGCGCCCGCTCACGGAGATCGGCCTGTCGGTCGCCCGCAGCACCGTGGAGATCTTCGCCGACCTGCCCAACGACCACCCGCTGTTCGACGCCTACTCGCTGTTCCAGGCCGCCGAGCGGGGCTACTTCGAAGACCTCGTGGCGCGGCTGCCGAACGCCGCGAGCCTGCGCCGGGGTCCCGCGGGCCAGCGCGACCGCACGCGCCTGATCGGCCTCGCGCTGCGCTACAGCGAGACCCGCCACCGCTTCGGCCTGATCGACGCCGCCTTCGAAGAGCGTCTGGTCCAGGCGCGCCGCTCCTTCGCCCGGATGCTCCCGCCCCACCTCGCGGGCGCGGTGGAGTTCCACGATCCGTCCCGGGTCAACCCGGCCGCCAGCCTGGAGGAGAACCTGCTGTTCGGCCGCATCAGCCTCGGCGAGGCCAACGCCGAGCCCCGGGTTCGCGAACTGGTGCGGCGGGTGCTCGCCGACGAGGGGCTCGAAGCCTCGGTCTACGGGCTCGGCCTGGACAGCAGGGTCGAGATCCAGCCCGGCACCGGCGCGCTCGCGGACGGCACGATCAACGCGCGCGAGCGGGTGGCGATCGAGCTGAGCCGGTGCCTCGCGCGCGAGCCCGACATCCTCGTCGTCGCGATCGCCGCCGACGAGCGCAAGGCCGAGGGACTGCGCGACCGCCTCGCCCGGCTGCGGCAGGCGCGGGCCGATCGCGGCTTCATCGTCTGCCTGCCCGAGACGGGCGTGCCCGAAGGCGCCGAACCGTTCGACGCGGTCGTTGTCGTGGAGAACAGCGCGGTGGTCGCGCCGCTGCACATGCCGGAGGAGGCGGAGCCTGCTCCGGTCGGTTGACGGGGCAGGGGCGTCGGCCATGCCAAGACCCGGGTTCGAGAGCGACATGCGGTCGCGCGGTCGGGCAACGGGTGATTGTCGGCTGTGACCTGAAAGAAACGGGCCAAGCGCACGTCCAGGGTTAAAGGTCCTTGCCCTCGACAGCAGAATTGCCGTGACCTTCGTACCTCGGTCCCACTTCACGACTGCGAGCCTTCCCGAGCGCGACCGGTTCGAGGCTTGGCGCGCCCTGTTCTCCGCGCACGATCTCGATGCAGACCCACAGGGCTTCTCGGGCAAGATCGAGACGACCCTGATCGGCTCGTTGGCCCTGCGCGTCATGAATGCCGCGCCCCAGGGGCCCGGCCGGTCCCGATCCCGGATCCGGCGCGACGGCCAGGACGGCTTCGTCCTGCACCTGAGCCGGCTAGCCTACAGCGTCGAGACCGAACGCGGCGTGATCGACGTTCCGGCGGGCGCCATCAGCCTCAACGACCTGTCCCAGCCCTATCGCCGCAGCCGGGTGCCGGAGACGGACTCGCTGATCGTCGCGCTGCCGCGGGCATCCGTCGCCTCCGTGCTGCCCGACGAGGACACGTTGCACGGACTCATCCTGCAGGGCGGTGCGGGCCGCCTCCTGGCCGATCACGTGCGAAGCCTGGCCGCGCACAGCCACGCGATCGCGACGGTCGACGCGGCCCACGTCGCCCAGGCCACGCTCCACATGCTCGCGGCCTGCGCGCGCCCGAGCCTGGAATCCATCGGGCGCGCCGGCGCGCCGCTCGATGCCGTCCGGCTCAGGGCCGCGAAGCAGCTCCTCCGGCGCCAGCTCTCCACGCCGCTCCGGATCGACGCGCTCGCGAAGGCCCTCGGCATGTCGCGCTCGCAACTCTACCGCCTGTTCGAACCGGAGGGCGGAGTGGCGCACTACCTCGCCCGTCAGCGCCTCGCTGCGGTACGGGCGGCCCTGGACGAACCCCTCGAGCGGCGGTCCATCGGCGAGATCGGGGAGGCCTTCGGCTTCGGGAGCAGCGCGGTCCTCAGCCGTGCGTTCCGGCAGGCCTACGGCTTGAGTCCGCGCGACTACCGGGCGTCGGTCGGCGGCGCCTGACCCCTCCGGGAACAGGAGGGGGCGTCCGGGACCGTTAGCCGGAGCCTGATGCCAGGCTGCGCCGCGGATGGGATGAACACCCGGCCCGTCAGGCCGCCGCGGCCCGCGTCAGCCTCACGGCCGCCGCAATACTCCGTCAGGGCGGAGGGCCGTGCCTGTCCGGCGCCATCCCGGCCGATCCAGGGCGGACGGTTCATGCCTCGAACGATCTCGATCACGCTCGCCGCGGGCCTCGCACTCCTGGTCGCCGCAGGACCCGCCGCCGCACAGGCCGGGAAGGCCGAGGCGCCGATCCCGGCCGCGACCCTCGCGCTGATGGCGCAGAAGGGCGTGACGGCCGCCTCGCCGGTCCTGTTCCGGGCCTACAAGAAGGAATCGGAGATCGAGGTCTGGAAGAAGGGGCCGTCCGGCTACGTCTTCATCAAGACCTTCCCGATCTGCCGCTGGTCCGGCCAGCTCGGACCCAAGCGCAAGAGCGGCGACCGGCAGACGCCGGAGGGGTTCTACACGGTGCCACGGCGCCAGATGAACCCGAACTCGCACTATTACCTGTCCTTCGACGTGGGCTACCCCAACGCCTACGACCGCGCCCATGGCGGCACGGGCTCCGCCGTGATGGTCCACGGCATCTGCTCGTCGATGGGCTGCTTCGCCATGACCAACGGCACGGTCGGCGAGATCTACGCCATCGCGCGGGATGCGCTGAACGGCGGGCAGGCCGCCTTCCAGTTCCAGTCCTACCCGTTCCGGATGACCGCCGAGAACATGGCCCGCCACCGGGCCGACCCCAACATCGCCTTCTGGCGCGAGCTCAAGGCCGGCTCCGACCGGTTCGAGGCGAGCCGGGAGGAACTCCAGGTCTCGGTGGTCGCCGGCCGCTACGCCTTCGCCGCCTCCCGGAATCCGGCCGTCGAGGCGGCTGTGACCACGCGCCGGGCGGTGGAGGATGCGCGCATCGCCGCGCTCGCCGAGGCGGGGGAGCCCGCAGTTCGCACCACCTATTCCGACGGCGGCCAGAACGCCTTCTGGGCGGCCTTCACGGCCCGCGGCGGCGCGGTCGGCGACATCAGCCGGCCGGAGGCTCTCGCCTTCGCCGGGCAGGAGGTGGTGGTCGTGCCCGGTCGCCGCGCCGCGCACCCGGTGCCAGAATCCGTCTGGGCGACCTGGGTGGCGCCGGATTCCGCCCTTGCGCCGCGGCGGATGGCTGGCTTCGTCCCGGTCTACGAGCGCGCCCCCGACCCGTTCGGGCGCCTCGCCGCTCCGCTCGCGGCACGCTACGGCGACGGGCTGCCCACGTGGGTCGCGGCCGGTCTCGACGGCCGGGCCTTCGGCCGCCCGAATCTGCATGGATCAGCCTTCGGCGCCCTGGCCGCGGCGGAGGCGCTTTAGGCATGCACCGGCCCCGAGCAGCCGCCCATCCGTGTGCGCAGCCGCACATCACGGCGGTCCCTGGCACACCAATTCATGGTACGGCAGGGGATGAGCGGTACTCTCGCTCCGTCGGCCTGCCGTATTCAGAGCTACCTTCCCGGAACGGCGACGGGGTTTCGATCATAACAGATCGGGACCGCCCGTCCGCAGATTCGTGATCGCCATGTCCAACAGTTCCGAGCCGGCTCGTCCGGCGGCCGACCAGGACCTTATGCTCCGCTTCTGGGGCGTCCGCGGCTCGACCCCCGTCAGCGGCCCGCAATATGCCGAGTTCGGCGGCAGCACGCCCTGCATCGAGGTGCGGTGCGGCCAGCGGATGTTCATCGTCGACGCCGGCTCGGGCATCTACAACCTCGGGCAGGGTCACCGGACCGACCTGCCGCAGGAAGTCGACCTGCTGTTCAGCCACCTGCATCTCGACCACACGGCGGGGCTTCCCTTCTTCAAGCCGGCGGTCCTCGACGCCGAGCGGGTGATCAACACCTATTGCGGCAACCTCGGCGGCGAATCGGCCGGGCCGACCCTCGACCGCCTGTTCGCGCCGCCGCTCTTCCCGGTTACGCTCGACAAGCTGTGCTGCACCTTTCACCATCACGGCTTCGAGGCCGGCCAGACCCTGACCTTCCGGGACGGCACGCGGGTCGACACGATCCCGCTGAACCACCCGCAGGGCTCGGTGGGCTACCGGTTCGAGCATAACGGCCGCCGCCTGTGCCTGATCAGCGACATCGAGCACAGCGATCCCTGGCCGGACCCGGAGCTCGCGGCCTTCGTGGCCGGCGCCGACCTGATGGTCTACGACGGCATGTTCACCGATGGCGAGTATCCGACCTGCCGGGGCTGGGGGCACTCGACGTGGCAGAAGGGCGTCGAGCTGGCTCAGGTCGCCGGCGTCAAGGCGCTGGCCATCATCCACCTGCACCCGGCCCATTCCGACACGGCCCTGCGCGACATGGAGGCCGATCTCCAGGCCGAGATGCCCAGCGCCTTCATCGCCCGGGAGCGCCAGAGCGTCACGGTCGGCGCGCCCCGGACGGTGAGCCGCCGATCGAACAGCCGCCCCGCCGTCCGGGAGCTGCGCCGGCGGGTCAAGGTGGCCTGACCGGCCCGGATCAGGCCGAGCGCCCGGCGGACCGGGCCTTGCGCGTCCGGTTGAACCGGCCCACCGCGAACAGCACGAACAGCGCCGCGCCGATGATCAGGATGCTCCAGCCGTAATTGCTGACGAGCTGCGCGTCGATCGGGTGGCCGATGCGGCCGAGGGCGACGAGGAGCCCGAACACGGCGATCGCCGCAGAGATCAGCATACCAACGATCATCGAGAATCTCCGGCGCGGCGGGCCGGAAAAAATGCGCGGGTCCCGCAGCCGTTCCCGCTCGGACGCACCGGGAAACCCGAAACTTCGGACATCGCCTGATTGCAACGCCCTCGGGCGCCGCACTAAGTAGGCGCCGTGACGGCGCCCCCGGGCGCGCCAGGAGCCCGAGACCACGGCGATGACCGGCCAAGAGACGACGAACGCGCAGGCGACACCGGACAGCGGCCCCGCAACCGCGGCGCCAGGCCCCCTGCGCCCGCAGGACCAGCTCGTGACGATCTTCGGCGGGTCGGGCTTCCTCGGCCGGCACGTGGTGCGGGCGCTCGCCAAGCGCGGCTACCGGATCCGCGTCGCGGTGCGGCGGCCGGACCTCGCGCTGTTCCTGCAGCCGCTGGGGAAGGTCAACCAGATCGTGGCCGTCCAGGCGAACCTGCGCTACCCGGATTCGGTGACCCGGGCCGCCGAGCGGTCGGACGTGCTGATCAACCTCGTCGGCATCCTGCAGGAGACCGGCTCCCAGAGCTTCGCCCGGCTGCAGGTCGAGGGGGCGGACGCCATCGCCCGCGCGGCGGCGCGCCAGGGCGCGCGGATGATCCAGGTCTCGGCGATCGGGGCCGATCCGGCCTCGCCGTCGCTCTACGCCCGCACCAAGGCCGAGGGCGAGGCGCGGGTCTTCTCGGCCTGCCCCGACGCGGTGGTGTTCCGGCCGTCGCTGATCTTCGGGCCGGGCGACGGCTTCTTCAACCGCTTCGCCAGCCTCGCCCGGGCGCTGCCGGTCCTGCCGCTCGCCGGCGGCCAGTCGCGCTTCCAGCCGGCCTTCGTGGGCGACGTCGCCGAGGCGATCGCCCGGGCGGTGGACGGCACCGTGGCCGGCGGCAAGGTCTACGAACTCGGCGGCCCGGAGGTGGGCACGCTGGAGCATTTCGTGCGCTACATGCTGAAGACGATCCGGCGCAAGCGCCCGGTCGTGGACCTGCCGCTGCCGGCGGCCAAGCTCCAGGCCCGGCTCCTGGAGATCGCCGACACCCTGACCTTCGGCCTGCTGCCCGACACGCTGAAGCTCACCCGCGATCAGGTCGTCCTGCTCCAGAACGACAACATCGTCTCCGAGGCCGCCAAGGCCGAGGGCCGGACCTTCGAGGGACTGGGGATCATCCCGACCGCCGCCGAGGCGGTGGTGCCGGGCTACCTCTGGACCTTCCGCAAGGCGGGCCAGTTCGCCACCGACCGGGACGAGGAGGTGCTGTCCGAGGTCCCCGACATGCTGGCGCCGAAGCCCATGGCGGACGGCTCGCAGCACCGGCCGAAGACCGCCTCCGGCCCGGCGATCGGGGCGGATGCCGGCGGCTCGCCGGGAACCGTGCAGGGCGGCATGGGCGTGCGCTGGGGGACCCGAACCCAGCGCTAGGCATCCCGGCTCGGCACCGGCGCGCGATCCGTCGCGGACTGAGAGCCTGGCCCGCACCGCACGGTGCCCGCGCCCTCGAACCACGGATCGGCAGGCAGATCGGCAGACAGGTCGTGAGACGCATCCTCGTCACCGGGGCCGCCGGGTTCGTCGGCGGTCATGTTCTGCCCCTCCTCACCGGGGCGGACGTCCGCGTGGCCGGGATCGGGCGCGGGCGACCGCCGTCCCTGCCGGAGGGCGTCACCTACGAGGCGATCGACCTCCTCGATGACGGCGCCCTCGGCGCCTTCGTGGCCCGCTTCCGGCCGACCGCGATCCTGCATCTCGCGGGTCTCGCCTCCGTGGCCGACTCCGCCAACGGGCCGGGTCAGACCTGGCGGGTGAACGTCAACGGCCTCATGAACCTCGTGGCCGCCGTGGAGGCGGTGCCGGGCTGCACGTTCTTCTTCGTCAGTTCCGGCGAGGTCTACGGCAGCGCCTTCCTGGCCGGACACGCCCTCACCGAGGCGGCCGAGCCCCTGCCGCGCAACACCTATGCGCGATCGAAATGGGTCGGCGAGCAGCTGCTGCGCGACCTGCTGCCCCGGATCGGCGTGAAGCTCGTCGTGCTGCGGCCGTTCAACCATATCGGCCCGGGGCAGGACGAGCGCTTCGTCGTGGCCTCGTTCGCGGGTCAGATCGCCCGCATCGAGGCCGGGCTGGTGCCGCCGTGCCTGGAGGTCGGCAACCTCACCTCCCACCGCGACTTCCTGGATGTCGCCGACGTGGCGGCGGCCTATGCCGATCTGATCGGCCGCGCCGATTCCCTGGCGGACGGGAGCGTGTTCAACATCAGCTCCGGCCAGCCGCGGACGATCGCCAGCGTGCTCGACGGGCTGCGCGCCCTGGCCCGGGTGCCGTTCGAGATCCGGATCGCCCCCGAGCGGGTGCGCCCCGCCGAGATCCCGCTCGCCGCGGGCGATGCCGGCCGCCTGCACGCCGCCACCGGCTGGCAGCCGCGGGTCGCGTGGGACGAGGCCCTGACGCGGGTGCTGGACGACGCCCGGGCGCGGCTCAGGGTTTCGCGCGGCGCCGGTTGAGGCGGCCCGTGTCTCTCCTGAGGCCTGTCACGCCTGGCATCCCGCACGGTGAAGGGGGAACCCGTCAGCGTCGCCGCTACCGCACCACCCCCTTCGCCGTGAGCGCGTCGCGCTCCGCCTCCGGATAGTCCAGCTCCTCCGCCAGGATCTCCCCGCTCGACGCGCCGAGCCCCGGCGGCATGCGCCGCACCGGCAGCCGGCGTCCGTCGAGACGGTAGGGCGGCGCGATCACGTGGGCGTTCCCGCCGCCCTCGACCACGAGACCGGCCTCCCGGGCCCGGTCGCAGGTCAGCGCCTCGCGCAGGCCCATCACCTCGCCGCAGGGAATGCCGGCCGCCCGCAGCCGCGCGATCAGCGGCGCGCGCGCCCACTGGGCGAGTTCGGCCTCCAGCACCGGGATGAAGGCGGCGCGGTTCTTCGAGCGGTCGAGGTTGGTGGCAAAGCGCGGGTCGGCGACGAGGTCGGGACGCTCCAGAACCTGCTCGCAGAAGCGGCGGTACTGGCCGTTGTTGCCCACCGTGATCACCACCGGCCCGTCGCCGGCCTCGAACACCCCGTAGGGCACGATCGAGGGATGGGCGTTGCCGTAGCGCGGCGGATCGACGCCCCGGGCCAGCGCCTCAAGGCCGTAATAGGAGGTCAGCGCCACGCCGCAATCGAACAGGGCGAGGTCGATCGCCTTGCCGCGCCCGGTGCGCTCCCGCTGATACAGGGCCGCCAGCACGGCCTGGGCGGCGAACTGCCCGGTGAACAGGTCCACCGCCGCGACCCCGAACTTGAGCGGCGGTCCGCCGGCCTCGCCGTTGAGCGCCATGACGCCGGACTCGCCCTGGACCACGAGGTCGTAGCCGGGCCGGCCGGCCTCCGAGCCATCGGAACTGTAGCCGGCGATCGAGCAGTAGATCAGCCCGGAATTCTCCGCCGAGAGGTCCGCGTAGCCGAGTCCGAGCTTCTCGGCCCCGCCGGTCTTGAAGTTCTGGACCAGCACGTCGCTCTCGCGGGCGAGCGCCTTGACGATCGCCAGCCCCTCCGGCGTGGCGAGGTCGACGCCGATCGAGCGCTTGTTGCGGTTCACGCTGTCGAAATACGAGGTGTTGCCGGGACTCGTCGGCACGCCCCAGTCGCGGGTGTCGTCGCCGCGCTCCGGGTGCTCGACCTTGATCACGTCGGCGCCGAGATCGCCCAGCACCTGCGCGCACCAGGGTCCCGCCAGGACCCGGGACAGGTCGAGGACGCGGATTCCGGCGAGCGGCAGGTCGGCAGCGGCATCCATCGCGAAAGGTCCTCAGGCTCCCATGACGCCGTCGAGGCTGCGCACGGCATCGATGAGTTTGGGGCGCGCCACCTCCAAGAGGAAGCGCGCATCGGTGATGACGGTGGGGGCGCCGCAATTGACCGACATCGGCGGCAGGCCGCCGCCGGGATGGAAGCCCACCGCGATGGCACAGACGGTCTCCTGCCAGTCGCCGAACGAGGTGCAGCAGCCGAGTTCCCGGTGCTCGTCCACCGCCCGGTCGAGACAGGTGCGGAGGGCCGGCCAGGCCACCGGATCGAGCGCCTTCAGATCCTCGTAGATGCCCGCGCGCTCGCGGTCCGGGCAGACCGCCACGTAGGCGCGGCCCATGGCGCTGCGGGCCAGCGAGATGCGCGAGCCGGTGTCGAGATTGAGCGAGATCGCCGCCGGGCCGCGCTGGCAATCGACGTAGCGCATGCTGAGCCGGTCGCGCACGCCGAGGCCCACGGAGGCGTTGGCGGCCTCGGCGACGGCCCGCAGCACCGGGCGGGCGATGGCGCGCACGTCGAGGCCGCCGAGCGCCGCCGAGCTGAGCGCGATGGTCGCCGTGCCGAGCCGGTAGCGGCCGAGCTCGGGCATGTGCTGCAGGTAGCCGAGCTTGGTCAGCGTATAGGTGAGCCGCGACACGGTGGAGCGCGGAAGCCCGCAGGCCTCGGCGATGTCGTGGTTGGCGAGGCTCGTGCGGCCGGGGCCGAAGCAGGCCAGCACCGACAGCCCCCGGGCCAGCGCCGTGACGAAGTGGCGGTCCTCCTTGGGCCCGGCCCCGGCGGCGTCGGGCTCGGCCAGCAGGGTCGTCTCTCCGGCCGTCATCGGCGCAGGAAGGCCGCGAACGCCGCCTGCGCCTCCGGGCCGCGGCGCAGCGCGTGGAACACCTCCGCCTCCTCGGCCAGCGCGCGGGCGACGCTCTCGTCCTGGCCCCGGCGCAGGGCTCGCTTGGTGGCGGCGATCGACACCCGGGGCAGGGCGGCGAGCGCCCGCGCCTTGGCCAGCGCGGTCTCGAGCGCGGTGCCCGCCGGCACGGCGGCGTTGACGAGGCCGGCGGACGCGGCGTCCTCCGCGGTGAAGGGCTCGCCGAGCATCAGCAGCGCTGCGGCGCGCTTCGATCCCGCCACCAGGGGCAGAAGATAGCTCGACCCGCCCTCCGGGCTGAGGCCCAGCGCCGTGAACGGCAGGCGGAACCGGGCACCGGCTCCGGCATAGGCGAGGTCGCAATGGAGCAGCAGCGTCGTGCCGATGCCGACGGCGTGCCCCTCCACCGCGGCCACGACCGGCTTCGCGCACGCGCGCAGGGCCGTGAGGAAGGTGAGGCCGGGGCTGTCGCCTCCGGTCTCCACGTCCTGGAAATCCTTCAGGTCGTTGCCTGCGGTGAAGCAGCCGCCCGCGCCGGTCAGCACGACGGCCCCCACGGCCTCATCGCTCGACACGGCCCCGAAGGTGGCGGTCAGATCCGCGTAGGCCGCCCGGTCGAGGGCGTTGCGCCGCTCCGGCCGGTCGATGGTGACGAGCCGGATCCCGGGCTCCGGATCGGTGACGCGGACGCTCACGGCGCAGCACCGCCCGCGTGATCCGCAGCGTAATCCGCCGAGACTCCGGCCGCCCGCGCCCGCGCCGCCGCGTATTCGCGGGTGAGGCGGGCCACGAGGTCGGCGGTGGCCGGCGCGTCCGCGATGGTGCCGACGCCCTGGCCGGCGCCCCAGACGTCGCGCCACGCCTTCACGCTGCCGCTGCCGAAGTTCATCGCGGTCTTGTCGCGCACCGGCAGCGCCTCGGGATCGAGGCCGGCGGCGCGGATGCTCGGCGTCAGGTAGTTGCCCGGCACGCCCGTAAAGTAGGGGGTGTAGAGGATGTCGGCGGCCGCGCTGCCGGCGATCATGTCCTTGTAGGCGGGGACCGCGTTCGCCTCCCGGGTGGCGATGAACCGGGTGCCCATATAGGCGAGGTCGGCCCCCATGGCCTGGGCCGCCAGGATCGCGGAGCCCGAGGTGATCGCCCCCGACAGGATCAGCGGCCCGTCGTAGAACCGCCGGATCTCGCCGACGAGGGCGAAGGGGCTCAGCGTCCCCGCATGCCCGCCCGCCCCGGTGCAGACCAGGATCAACCCGTCGACGCCGGCCTCCAGGGCCTTCTCGGCGTGGCGCACGTTGGTCACGTCGTGGAACACCACGCCGCCATAGGCGTGGACCGGGCGGATCACCGCGTCCGGCGCCCGCAGCGAGGTGATGATGATCGGCACCCGGTGCCGGACGCAGGCCTCGACGTCCTGCGCCAGACGGTCGTTGGAGGCGTGGACGATCTGGTTCACCGCGAAAGGGGCGATCCGTCTCGCAGGGTCCGCCGCCCGGGCCTCGGCCAGCGTGCGGGTGATCCGCGCGAGCCACTCGTCCAGCAGCTCGGCCGGCCGGGCGTTCAGCGCGGGGAACGACCCGACCACGCCGGCAAGACACTGGGCGATCACCAGCTCCGGCCCGGAGACGATGAACATCGGCGCGCAGATGACCGGCAGGGTGAGCCGGCCGCGCAGGGCTTCGGGCAGGCGGCCGGCCGGGAGCTGTTCGGGACCGTCGCTCACCGCACGCTCCTCGTCGCCCGATCCCGCGCCGAACCGGCACGCCTCGGCCGCTCGCCCCGATCGATGCCGCGCACCGCGATCCTCCCCCTGCCTCAGGCCACCAAGCCGGCGAACGCCCGGCAACGACTGCAGCCGAATCCTGCCGGAGCCGCCCTGATCGCACGCGGCCGGGTCACGGGTCAAACCATCGGGCGGCCCTTCTTCTGCAATGCAGAACAGCGGACCATGCCCGGGCGGATGTCTCGATCCGTCCTTGACGATGGGCCGGCAGCGCATCAACATTCGCCGAGCGACAGACGATTATTCTGCGGTGCAGAACGACAGGGAGTTCGGGGTGGTTCGTCAGGAGGTCGAAGGCGGCGTGGCGGTGCTCACGCTCGCCAACCCGCCGGTCAACGCGCTGGGCGCCGCGCTGCGGGCGGCCCTCGACGAGGCCCTGACGAAAGCCATCGCGGACGCTGCGGTCCGCGCCATCGTGCTGGCCGCCGAGGGCAAGGTCTTCGTCGGCGGCGCCGATATCGGCGAGTTCGGCCAGCCGCAGCGCCCGCCGAGCCTGCCGGACCTACTGGACCGCCTCGATGCCAGCCCGAAACCGGTGGTGGCGGCCATCGGCGGCGCGGCGCTCGGCGGCGGCCTGGAACTGGCGATGGCCTGTCACGGCCGCGTCGCGGCACCGTCGGCCAAGATCGGCCTGCCGGAAATCAAGCTCGGGATCATCCCGGGGGCGGGGGGCACGCAGCGTCTGCCGCGCCTGATCGGTCCGGACGCCGCCTTCCCGATGATGCTCACCGGCGAGCCCGTCTCCGCCGAGAAGGCGGCGGCGCTCGGGATCGTCGATGCCGTGGTGCTGGGCGACCTCGTGGCCGAGGCCCGCAAGCGGGCGCTGGAGCTCGCCGATTCCGGCGTCCTGCCGCGGGTGCGCGACCGGTCTGAGAAGCTGACGCCGGAGGCGCGCGGACAATTCGAGGCGCAGGCCGCCGAGGCGGTCAAGCGCGATCCCGACGCCACGAACGTGCACGCCCTCGTGCGGGCCGTGCGCGCCGGCCTGGAACAGGATTTCGACGCCGCGGTGGCGGTGGAGCGCGCCGAGTTCCGGGCCCTGGTGGAGGATCCGCGCTCGAAGGCCCTGCGCTACGCCTTCTTCGCCGAGCGCGAGGCGGCCCGGGTGCCCGGCCTGCCGAAGGAGACAGCCCGTCGCCCGATCCAGACGGCCGCCGTGATCGGCGCCGGCACGATGGGCGGCGGCATCGCCATGTGCTTCGCCAATGCCGGCATCCCCGTGACGGTGATCGAGACGGAAGAGGGTGCCCTCGCGCGCGGCCTCGACCGGGTGAAGGGGCTCTACGCCGGCTCGGCCAAGCGCGGCTCGATCACCGAAACTCAGCGCGACGCGCGGGTCGGCCAGATCACCGGGGCGCTCGGCCTGGAGAACGCCCGGGCGGCCGACATCGTCGTCGAGGCGGCCTTCGAGGACATGGGCGTCAAGCGCGAGATCTTTTCGAAGCTCGACCAGATCGCGAAGCCCGGCGCGATCCTGGCCACCAACACCTCCTATCTCGACGTGAACGCCATCGCGGCGGTGACGGACCGGCCGCAGGACGTGCTCGGCCTGCACTTCTTCAGCCCGGCCAACGTCATGCGCCTCGTCGAGGTGGTCCGGGCCGAGAAGACCGCCCCGGAGGTCCTCGCCACCGCCCTCGACCTGGGCAAGCGCCTCAACAAGCTGCCGGTGACGGTGGGGGTCTGCTTCGGCTTCGTCGGCAACCGCATGCTGGAGCGCCGCAGCCGGGCCGGCGAGCGGCTGCTGCTCGAGGGCGCGCTGCCCCACGAGGTCGACGCGGCGGTGACCGGGTTCGGCTTCCGGATGGGCCCCTTCGCCATGAGCGACCTCGCGGGGCTCGATATCGGCTGGCGCTCGCGCAAGGATTTCGGCGGACGAGCCCCGGTCGCCGATTCGCTCGCCGAGCAGGGCCGCTACGGTCAGAAGACCGGCCGGGGCTTCTACCTGTACCCGGACGGCGCCCGCACCGGCACGCGGGACCCGGAGGTGGAAGCGCTGATCGCGCGCGTCGCCGCCGAGCACGGCGTCGCGCGCCGCAGCTTCACACCCGAGGAGATCGTCGCCCGGCTGATGTACCCGATGGTCAACGAGGGCGCGCGGATCCTGGAGGAGGGCATCGCGGCCCGGCCCGGCGACATCGATACGATCTGGATCAACGGCTACAACTGGCCGGCCTGGCGC
This sequence comes from Methylobacterium sp. A49B, assembly GCF_053346215.1. Lineage (NCBI taxonomy): Bacteria > Pseudomonadati > Pseudomonadota > Alphaproteobacteria > Hyphomicrobiales > Methylobacteriaceae > Methylobacterium > Methylobacterium sp. A49B. The sequence goes on along the minus strand of NZ_JBKFBO010000088.1, from coordinate 51,699 downwards.
GGCGGCCCGATGCACTGGGCCGACACGGTCGGGCTGAAGACCGTCGCGGAGGCGCTGTCGCGCTTCGCGGCCGAGACCGGCGACGACAGCCAGGAGCCGGCGCCGCTCCTGAAGCGCCTCGCCGCCGAGGGCGGCCGCTTCGCCGGCCTGAAGAACGCCTGAGCGGGAGAGAGATCATGACCGATGCGGTGCTCGTCTCGACCGCCCGCACGCCCATCGGCAAGGCCCATCGCGGCGCGCTGAACCTCACCCGCGGCGCCGACCTCGCGGCCCACGCGATCCGCGGCGCCCTGGACCGGGCGCGCCTGGAGCCGGCGGCGGTCGAGGAGGTGGTGCTCGGCTGCGGCTATCCGGAGAACGCCACGGGCGGCAACGTCGCCCGCCACGCCGCCCTGGTGGCGGGGATCCCGGTGGACTCGGCCGGCGTCACGGTCTCGCGCTTCTGCGCCTCGGGCCTGGAGGCGATCGCCAGCGCGGCGCGCCGGATCGTCCTCGACGGCGTGCCGGTGGCGGTGGCGGGCGGCGTCGAGTCGATCAGCCTCGTGCAGCCGAAGGTGCAGCGGGAGCTGACCCGCAACGCGTGGCTGGAGGCCCATCTGCCGGCGATCTACATGCCCATGATCGAGACCGCCGACATCGTGGCGGAAAGGTACGGCATTTCCCGGGAGGCGCAGGACCAATTCGCCCTAGAGAGCCAGCGCCGCACGGCCGATGCCCAGGCGCGCGGGCTGTTCGACGACGAGATCGTTCCGATGTCCGCCGTGATGGCGGTGACCGACAAGGCCACCGGCGAGACCCGGGAGGTCGAGACGCGGCTCGCCAAGGACGAGGGCAACCGGCCGGACACGACCCTGGAGGGTCTGTCCAAGCTCAAGCCCGTGCGCGGGGAGGGCGCCTTCATCACGGCGGGCAACGCCAGCCAGCTCTCGGACGGGGCCTCGGCCAGTGTGCTGATGTCGGCCGACGAGGCGGCGCGGCGCGGTCTCGAACCGCTGGGCACCTTCCGGGGCTTCGCCTCTGCGGGCTGCGGCCCGGACGAGATGGGCATCGGGCCGGTCTTCGCGGTGCCGCGGCTCCTCGAGCGCCAGGGCCTGCGCGTCGCCGACATCGACCTGTGGGAGCTGAACGAGGCGTTCGCGTCCCAGTCGGTCTACTGCCGCGACACGCTCGGGATCGATCCCGACAAGGTCAACGTCAACGGCGGCGCGATCGCGGTCGGCCACCCGTTCGGCATGTCGGGGGCACGGCTCGTGGGCCACGCCCTGCTGGAGGGCCGCCGCCGCGGCGCGCGCTACGCCGTCGTGACCATGTGCGTCGCCGGCGGCCAGGGCTGCGCCGGCCTGTTCGAGATCGCCCGGAGCTGAACCGATGGACCTGCGCTTCACCGACGAGGAAATCGCGTTCCGCGACGAGGTCCGGCGCTTCTGCCGGACGGAGATCCCGGCGGAGATCCGCAAGAAGGTCTCGGAAGGGCGCAGCCTCTCGAAGGGCGACTACGTCACCAGCCAGCGGATCCTCAACGCCAAGGGCTGGGCGGTGCCGCACTGGCCGCAGGAATGGGGCGGCCGGGATTGGACCCCGATCCAGCGCTACATCTACACGGAGGAGCTGTTTCAGGCGGCGGTGCCGCTGCCGCAGCAGTTCAACTGCTACATGTTCGGCCCGGTGCTGGCGACCTTCGGCCGGCAGGACCAGAAGGCGCGCTTCCTTCCGCGCGCCGCCAATCTCGACGACTGGTGGTGCCAGGGCTTCTCCGAGCCCGGCGCCGGCTCGGACCTCGCCTCGCTCAAGACCAAGGCGGTGCGCGACGGCGACCACTACGTCGTCGACGGCCAGAAGACCTGGACGACGCTGGGCCAGCATGCCGACTGGATCTTCTGCCTCGTGCGCACCGATTTCGAGGCCAAGAAGCAGCGCGGCATCTCGTTCCTGCTGATCGACATGCAGACCCCCGGCATCACCGTGCGGCCGATCCTCACCCTGGAGGGCCGGCACGAGGTCAACGAAGTCTTCTTCGATTCCGTCCGCGTGCCCGTCGAGAATCTCGTGGGCGAGGAGAACCGGGGCTGGGACTACGCGAAGTTCCTGCTGGCCAACGAGCGCACCGGCATCGCCCGGATCGGGCTGACCAAGGAGCGGATCGCCCGGATCAAGCGGCTGGCCCGGGAGATGCCGGCCGGACCCGGCACGATGTGGGACGATCCCGCCTTCCGGTCTCGCGTCGCGGAGGTCGAGGTCGAGCTGAAGGCCCTGGAGATCACCCAGATGCGGGTTGCCGCCAAGCAGGGCCGGGCGGATTCGGTGGAGCCGGACCCGGCTTCCTCGCTCCTCAAGATCCGCGGCTCGCAGCTCCAGCAGGCGGCGACCGAGCTGCTGGTGGAACTCGCCGGCCCCTTCGCCCTCGCGGCCCCGGCGCGGGGCGCGGGCGCCAACAACCTGCCCGGGGGCTTCGACTGGGTCGATGCCGCCGCGCCGAGCTACTTCAACAACCGCAAGGTCTCGATCTACGGCGGCTCGAACGAGATCCAGCACAACGTCATCGCCAAGGGCATTCTGGGGCTGTGAGCGATTTCCCCTCCCCCCTTGCGGGGAGGGGTCAGGGGTGGGGGTGGTTGAGGATCGAGCGCCGCGGTGCCTTCCGCACCACCCCCACCTCCGGCTCCTCCCCGCAAGGGGGAGGAGAGGGGGTAGAGGAACACCACCATGGATTTCGACCTGAACGAGGACCAGTCGCTCCTGCGCGACAGCGTCGAGCGGCTCTCCGCCGACCTCTACCCGTCGCTGGAGAGCCGGCAGGCGCGGCTGAAGGCGCCGCTCGGCTTCCCCGCCGAGGGTTGGGCCGCCTTCGCGGAACTCGGCGTCACCGGCCTGCCCTTCTCGGAAGAGGAGGGCGGGTTCGGCGGCGGTCCGGTGGAGACCATGCTGGTCATGGAGGCGGTGGGCCGCAACCTCGTGGTCGAGCCCCTGCTCGCCAGCCTCGTGCTCGGCTCCACGGCCCTGCGGCTCGGCGGCAGCGCCGCGCAGAAGGAGCGCCTCGTCCCGGGTCTCGTCGGCGGCGACCTGCGCCTGACCCTCGCCCACACCGAGCGCCAGTCCCGCTACGACCTCGCGGACGTCGCGACGACGGCCCGGCGCTCGGGCGACGGGTTCGTGCTGAGCGGAGCGAAGAGCGTGGTGCCCAATGCCGACGCGGCCGGCCTGATGGTGGTCTCCGCCCGCGTCTCGGGAGAACGGCGCGACCCGCAGGGGATCGGGCTGTTCCTGGTCCCCACCGATGCCGCCGGCCTCGCGATCGAGGCCTATCCGACCCAGGATGGCGGCCGGGCCGCGGAGGTCTCCTTCTCGGAGGTGCAGCTCCCGGCCGACGCGGCCCTCGGAGATCCGGACGCAGGCCTGCCGCTCCTGGAGCGGGTGGTGGAGCACGGCATCGCGGCGCTGGCCGCCGAGGCGGTCGGCTCCATGGACGCGCTCCACAAGCTCACGGTCGAGTATCTCAAGACCCGCAAGCAGTTCGGCGTCAGCGTCGGATCGTTCCAGGCCCTGCAGCACCGGGCGGTCGACATGCTGATCCAGCTCGAACAGGCCCGCTCGATGGCGCTCTACGCCGCCATGATGGTGGACACGCCCGACGCGCAGGCGCGGGCCGCGGCCCTGTCGGCCGTGAAGGTGCAGATCAACAAGGCCTGCCGTTACGTCGGCCAGGAAGCGGTCCAGCTCCACGGCGGAATCGGCATGACCCTGGAATACATCGGGGCGCACCACTTCAAGCGGCTCGCCATGATCGAGTACCAGCTCGGCGACACCGCCCATCACCTGCGCCGGATCACGCAGGACGAGAACGGGCTGCTGGCGGCATAGGGAGGATGGCGCCCGGTGCAAGACCGTTCCTGATCGTCTCACGCGCAGCGATCCGGTGAAACGCCATTGCCCGGGCAGCGAGAAATACAGATTTTCATTTCGTTGACCGCTGCCGACCCGATCATAAACTCGGCCGTTCCTGGAAATGCCCGCGCCGCGCGAGCATCAATCCGCGACAGGCCCCATGCGCATCGCATTCTCCGCCCGCTCCGTCGGCCACCGGCTGGCGGCCTCCGTCCTGGTCGTCGCCGTGGCGCTGGGGTCAGCGGCGGCGTTCGCGGCCGACACGGTCGTCCTGCGGGTCGGCGATCAGAAGGGTGGGAACCGGTCGCTCCTGGAGATCGCCGGCACCGCGAGGGATCTGCCCTATCGGATCGAGTGGTCGGAATTCCCCGCCGCTGCACCGATCCTGGAGGCACTCAACGCGGGCGCCCTCGACGTCGGCTACACCGGCGATCTCTCCTTCCTCACGGTCTTCGCCGCGGGCGCACCGATCAAGGCGATCGGCGGCACCAGGTCGAACCCGCGGACGCAGGCCATCCTGGTCCGCCAGGATTCGACGATCCGCTCGGCCGCCGATCTCAAGGGCAAGCGGCTGGCCGGCACCCGCGGCGGCTGGGGCCAGTTCCTGATCAGCGCGACGCTGGAGAAGGCGGGGATCGCGCCGTCGGAGGCCAGCTTCGCCCCGCTGAACCCCGTCGACGCCAAGGTCGCGCTGATGGCCGGCTCGGTGGATGCCTGGGCGGTCTGGGAACCCTACGTCTCGTTCGCGACGCTGAAGGATCACGCCCGCCCGTTCGCCGACGGGACAGATCTGACCCCGACCATCACCTTCATCGTCGCGTCGGACGCCGCCATCGCCACCAAACGGGCCGCCGTGCAGGACTTCCTGAACCGCCTGAGCAAGGCGCGGCTCTGGTCGCTGGACCACCTCGATGAGTATGCCCGCAGCACGGCCGGCCTGACCAAGCTGCCCGAAGACGTCCTGCGCGCGGCCTATACGGCGCAGCGGACCGGCCCGATCGCGATCGACGACGGCGTCGTGAGGGAGGTTCAGGAGGCTGCAGATCGGGCCACGCGGTACGGCATCCTGTCGAAGACGCTCGATGTCGGCCGGGCCGTCGACCGGAGCTTCACGACCGCGGCCTCGAACTGAGGCCCAGCGCCCGGCGATTTTTGCGGCACCGCGGGAGCTTCGCTGTTTCCGACACGTTCACCAGGGGCTCCCCGCCGCGGCACCTGCCCGGCGGGTCGCGCTCCGGAGTGTCCATGTCCGTTTCCCCAAGTCCCGCACCGCAACGTCCCGCATCGCAGGCGCGTGTGACCCGCTCGCGCATCGAGGAAGGCCAGCCTTACCCCCTCGGTGCCACCTGGGACGGGCTTGGGGTCAATTTCGCGCTGTTCTCGGCCCACGCCACCAAGGTCGAACTCTGCCTGTTCGACGACCAGGGCGAGCGGGAGATCGAGCGGATCGACCTGCCCGAATACACGGACGAGATCTGGCACGGCTACCTGCCCGACGCCCGCCCCGGCACGATCTACGGCTACCGGGTCCACGGTCCCTACGAGCCGAAGGCGGGCCATCGCTTCAACCCCAACAAGCTGCTGATCGACCCCTACGCCAAGGGACTCTTCGGCTCGATCACCTGGAACCCGGCCCTGTTCGGCTACCAGATGGAATCGGGCGATGACCTCACCTTCGACGAGCGGGACAGCGCCCCCTACACCCGCCGCTCCCGGGTGATCGACCCGGCCTTCACCTGGGGGCGGCATCGCAAGCCGCTGATCCCCTGGGAGAAGACCATCGTGTACGAGGCCCACGTCAAGGGCATGACCAAGCTCGATCCGCGGGTCCCCGAGAAGCTGCGCGGCACCTATGCCGGCCTCGGCACGAGGGACGTGCTCGACTACATCAAGAGCCTCGGCGTCACCTCGGTGGAGCTGCTGCCGGTCCATTCCTTCGTGCAGGACGATTACCTCCAGCAGAAGGACCTCGTGAACTACTGGGGCTACAACACGATCTCGTTCTTCACCCCCGCCCGGCGCTACGCCGCCGTGCCGGACTTCGCCTTCTCCGAGTTCAAGGAGATGGTCTCCCGCTTCCACGGCGCCGGCCTCGAGGTGATCCTCGACGTGGTCTACAACCACACCGCCGAGGGCAACGAGAAGGGCCCGACCCTGTCGTTCAAGGGGGTCGACAACGCATCCTACTACCGGCTGCTGCCGAACGAGCCGCGCTACTACATCAACGACACCGGCACCGGGAACACCTTCAACCTGTCGCATCCGCGGGTGCTGCAGCTCGTGACCGACTCCCTGCGCTACTGGGCGCAGGAGATGCAGGTGGACGGGTTCCGCTTCGACCTCGCCACGATCCTGGGCCGCGAGCCCTACGGCTTCGACGAGGGTGGCGGCTTCCTCGACACCTGCCGCCAGGACCCGGTGCTCAACAACGTCAAGCTGATCGCCGAGCCCTGGGATTGCGGCCCCGGCGGCTACCAGGTCGGCGGTTTCCCGCCGGGCTGGGCCGAGTGGAACGACCGGTTCCGCGACGACGTGCGCGCCTACTGGAAGGGCGATGGCGGGCTGCTGCCGGACCTCGCGGCGCGCATCGCCGGCTCGGCCGACAAGTTCAACAAGCGCGGGCGCAAGCCCTGGGCCTCGGTGAACTTCCTCACCGCCCATGACGGCTTCACCCTGCACGACACGGTCTCGTACAACGACAAGCACAACGAGGCGAACGGCGAGGGCAACCGCGACGGTCACTCGCACAACCTCTCGTACAACTACGGGGTGGAGGGCGCCACGGACGATCCCGAGATCCGGGCGGTGCGCCTGCGCCAGATGCGCAACATGCTGGCGACGCTGTTCCTGTCCCGCGGCACGCCGATGCTGCTGGCCGGTGACGAGTTCGCGCGGACCCAGAAGGGCAACAACAACGCCTATTGCCAGGACAACGACGTCTCCTGGCTCGACTGGGAGGCGATCGGGGAGGAGGAGCGGGACCTCGCCGAATTCACGCAGCGCCTGATCATCCTGCGCAACGCCCTGCCGATCCTGAGCCGCGGACGGTTCCTCACCGGACAGTACGACGAGGAGTTCGGCGTCAGGGACGTGGCGTGGCTGCGCCCGGACGGAAGCGAGATGACGCCCGAGAACTGGACCGACGGCGGCGCCCGCGCCTTCGCGGTTCAGCTTGACGGGCGCGCCCAGGCCACCGGCCTGCACCGCCGCGGCGGCGACGCGACCCTGCTGATCATGTTCAATGCCTACCACGACCTCGTGACGTTCACGCTGCCGGAATCGGTCGGCGGCGTGGCCTGGACGCGGCTCCTCGACACCAACCTGCCCGACAGCCAGGACGTGGAGAGCTTCAAGTTCGGCTCCGGCTACGACGTGACCGGGCGCTCGCTGCTGATGTTCGTTCTGAAGCCGGAGGACAGCCCCGGCGACGGCGACAACGCCATGGAGCGCTCGTACCAGCACGTGATGCAGGCGTTCGAGCGCGCGAACGTGGAGCATGTCCGCTTCCACCTCGACACCGAGGGCTGAGGCCGGCGGCCGGGCGGTTTTCGCGCTGCCCGGCCCGGCGTGCCTTGCGCGCGGCGGCACACCCGGCTAACAGCACGGCACCGCGCGGCCCTGGCCGCGCCCGGCAGCCCACGGGCGCGCCCGGGCGCCCGGTCCGCGGACGGAGGGGTGGCCGAGTGGTTGAAGGCGCACGCCTGGAAAGTGTGTATACCGGAAACGGTATCGCGGGTTCGAATCCCGCTCCCTCCGCCAAATGATCCGCGAAATCCCTCATTCGCGACGACCTCGCGGTCCTCGTCATCGATCAGCCAACAATGGAGTCGACCGGATCGACGATGTTGTGGCGCGAAAGGCTCGAGCCGCGCTCGCGCAGAGCGCGATGAATCTGTCGACAGTCCCGATACACGGGAACCGCGCGGTCGCGCAGCCGTAGGCTCTGTGTCGCTGATCGATACCGAGGCCAGCATGTTGTCCCTGGGCCTGTTCTGTTTCGTGGCCGGCGTCGGCATGGCCGCCAGTTCCGACAGATTCCCCCGCCACAAGGCGATCCTTGAGGCGATGGGCGGAAGCCTGTTCGTGGCTGGCCTCGGTTTCGCAGGGGCAGACTTCGCGCTGGCGTCCTGATCCGTCGTCATTCGTTCGGGGGACGCGTCCGCCCGGCGGAGCGCCTAGCCTTCTCCTCGGCGCAGCCTCTGCGTCGCTCAGGAGGACGCTCATGTCCGCTGCCCTGCCTCCCGCGCTCCGGCGCAATCTCCTGCTGTTCGCGCTGGCCTTCGCTGTCGCCGCGACGGCGTTCGCCACCGTCATGCTGACCTCGCCTCCGACCAGCGAGGCGGCAGACGCGATCCTGACGGATGACGGCGTCATTCCGCCGGTCACCAACTGCGAGCTCCTGCCGATTGGCGACGTCAACCGGTGCACGGTCTACCGGTGAGCGCCTGAGGCCGACCGGGTGCGCCGTCCGGGCACCCGGCCCTCTCGCATCGCCCCTGCCGCACCGGCGCGGATCCGCCGACGCGGCCGGGACAGCGGTCACCCGCCCGTCACGGTCGGGGCAGTGCCTTCATCGTCGAAACGCATCGGCGGCGGCCTCCAGGCCCGCCCGCGGCGAATCGTGAGCCATCGCCGGGTTCGGGCCGCCCTATCGGCCGATGCGGGCCATCAGATGCCGACCATAGGCATCCCAGAGCAGATGGGCGGCGTAGGAAGCCTGCAGGGTGATCATGACCTCCCAGTCTCGGCGCAGAACCTTCAGGAGCGTCCGATCATGGATCGCGCCTTCGACGCCGATGGCGACAGCGAGGATCGTGCTGACGGCGAAGATGCCGATCCAGTGAAATCGTCGAGCGACAACGACGCCGAGGGCCGCGGTCAGGATATACAGCATGGGGGGTGCCGGCCTGCCAATTCGGTCTGCTTAGGTAGCCCGATATGGTCAAGCTTAGCAAGCGAGGCGGTTGTCGCGCCGCAGCATCAAGGCGCGACCAGATCAGCCACGCCGTAGGCGGCCATGCTGAAAATCATGGTCCAGATCAACAGGAAGCCCGTCCTAAAGGAAAAGGCCTCCGACGGCGTGAGCCGATCGTACCACATCTGCGCTTTGCGCAGCGGTATCTTAAAAGGATTGTCCGACGCTCTGTTGATCATTCTGGTCAACTTGATGCGAGGCTGGCGTAACAAAGTGTTTCCGACAATTTCAGCCGTCGCGATGCTACAGTCCAGCTCGCCGCAGGGATGCAACTTTTCGCACACAGCGCGCGCTTTTCGCACGTCGCGCAGCCACGGGCGGTGATCGCGCGTGGGCTGACGGCGGAGGCCGGCCGGGCCGCGCATCCGTGCTCGCGCCCCTGATGGCTGAGGAGGGGGCAGCGGCGCGCGCGGCGCCCTCGCACCTCGCGATGGACGTCGCGCGGGCCCTCGGCGCAGACCTTCAGCGACGCCACGTCGAGCCCCGCGCCACGAGGCGCCCGGTGAGGACGACCTTGCGGATGGGCTGATCCGGCGTGTCGATGCGCTCGAACAGGAGCCGCATCGCCTGGGCCCCGATCTCCGAGACGGGCTGCTCGATCACGGTGAGGCCGGGCTCGACCAGCTCGGTCCAGGGCTCGTTGTCGAAGCCCGCCAGCGCGAGGTCGCCCGGAAGGCTCAGGTTCAGGGTCCGCGACGCCCGCACAGCACCCATCAGGATCAGGCCGTTCGACACGATGAGCGCCTCCGGCCTGTCGGAATCCGCCAGCCAGCGGGCAGCCTCCGCCTCCGCGGCGGCGGCGTTCGGCGGCACCGTCCGGATCTGGGGGGCGAGCCCGTGCCGGAGCATCGCCGCCTCGTAGCCGGCCCGGCGCTCCTGCGCGGTCGAACTCGTCGAGCCGAACAGGCCGCCGATCCGCGCGAAGCCCTGGGCCGCCATGTGGTCGACCAGAGCCGCGCCGGCGGCCGCGTTGTCGAGGACCACGCCGTCATGCAGGCCCGGCGGCCCCGACCGGTCGATCAGCACCACGGGGAAGCCGAGGGGCTCCGCACCGAGCCGCTGCGTGGTCGCCACGGTCGGCGCGAAGATCACGCCGGTGACCCGCTCCTCCTCCATCAGGCGCAGGTACATCGCCTCGCGGGCGGGGTCCTCGTCGGTATTGCAGAGGATCACCCGCATCTCCGCGGCGAAGGCGGCGTCCTCCACCGCGCGGCTCACGGCGGTGAAGAAGGGGTTGCGGATGTCGGCGACGATCAGGCCGATCGTCTGGGCCGCCTGCGAGCGCAGGCGCCGGGCGGAGAGATTCGGCCGGTAGCCCGTGGTGCGAACCGCGGCCTCGACCTGCGCGCGCAGCGCCTCGCTGATCGGCCCCCGGCCGAGCGCCCGCGAGACGGTCGCCGTCGAGACGCCCGCCGCCCGGGCCACGTCACGGATCCCTACCTTCATGATCGCAAGTCCCGGGAAACGTTTTCAACTGCGCGAACTCTTCACTGCCAGGGGCTTGGGCGGGCCGCAACTCATCGGGCCGCATTTCAGGGCGATTTGCCTTGACATACGTTGTGAAAACGTTTTCACTGAATGCAACGAACAGGCGACATCGCAATCGTCGCCGCCACGGGAGGAGGGCACGCCATGCTCGCACCGACACCCCTGTCCGCGCCCCGGATCCTGGTGCGCCTCGCGGCCGCGCCGGCCACCAAGGAGGCGGCGATCCGCGAGGCGGCGCAGCTCCTGACGGCCTCGGGCTGCATCGACGGCGCCTACGGCGACAGCATGCTGCGCCGGGAGGCGGTGGCGAACACCTTCCTGGGCCACGGGGTCGTCATCCCCCACGGCATGGTCGACGACCGCCACCTCGTCCGCCACAGCGGCCTCGCCGTCCTTCAGGTGCCCGACGGCGTCCTCTGGCACGACGGGCAGGTGGCCCACCTCGTGGTCGCCATCGCGGCACAGTCCGACACCCACATCACGGTCCTGCGGCGCCTCACGCGGCTGATCCAGGACGAGGCCCGGCTGGAGCACCTGCGCACCACGACCGCGGAGGCCGACATCGTCGGCGCCCTGTCGGAGGACACGGCCACCGGCGCCGCCTCGGGACCGGTCACGGACCTGCGCCAGCGCTTCGACTGGACCGTGGACTACCCGACCGGCCTGCACGCCCGGCCGGCGGCGCACTGGGTGGAGGTGGCCAAGACCTGCGCGGCCCGGATCCAGGTCCGGCACGGCGCCCAGGTCGCGGATGCCAAGAGCCTGATCGGCCTGCTCCAGCTCGGCCTGCGCTGCGGCGAGGCGGTCACGATCTCCGCCGAGGGCGACGACGAGGCCGGGGCGCTCGCCCGGATCTGCGCGGCGGTCACGGGGCTCAGCGCCGGCGAGAAAGCGGCGGCCCAGCGCGCCGCGGAGGCCGCCGCCAAGGCCGCAGGCCCCGTCGCCGGCTGGAACCCCGCGGACCGGCCGACCACGCTGGCGGGCATCGGGGCGAGCCCCGGCCTCAGCATAGCGCCGATCCACGTGCTCGCCAGCGCCGACCTCGTGGTCCCCGACGCGCCCGAGCCCCTGACCACCGGCGCCGACCGCCTGCACCACGCGCTCGGCGCGACCGCCGACCAGCTGAAGGCGCTGGCCGACGACACCGAGCGGCGCCTCGGCAAGGCCGATGCCGGGATCTTCCGAGCCCAGGCCGAGCTGATCGCCGACACGGACCTGATCACGCTCGCCTGCCAGCTCATGGTGGAGGGCCATGGCGTCGCCTACGCATGGCACGCGGCCGTGGACCGCCTCGCCGGCCAGCTCGCAGCTTTGGGCAACCCGGTGCTCGCCGGCCGCGCCGCGGACCTGCGCGACGTCGGCCGCCGGGTCCTGGCGCAGATCGACCCGGCGCTGCGCAGCGGCCACGCGCTGCCCGACTCGCCCTGCATCCTGGTGGCGTCGGATCTCGCGCCCTCCGACACGGCCGGGCTCGACCCGGCCCGGGTGATCGGGCTCGCCACCGCCCAGGGCGGTCCGACCTCGCACACGGCGATCCTCGCCCGGACGCTGGGCATCCCCGCCCTGGTGGCGGGCGGCCCCGGCCTGCTGGCGCTCGCCGAGGGAACTCCGGCGATCCTCGACGGCGGCACCGGCCGCCTCTACCTCGACCCGAGTGCGGCCGACATCGCCGCGGCCGAGGCGTGGCGCGCGCGGCAGCGCCGGCAGGCCGAGGACGAGGCGCGCCAGCGCGCCCTGCCGGCCCGGACCCGCGACGGCCACGCGGTGGCGGTCGGCGCCAACGTCAACAATCCCGAGCAGGTCCCCTTCGCCCTCGACCAGGGCGCCGAGGGCGTCGGCCTGATGCGCACCGAGTTCCTGTTCCTCGAACGCGGCGACACGCCCTCCGAGGACGACCAGTACGAGACCTACGCGGGCATGCTGAAGGCTCTCGACGGCCGCCCGTTGATCGTGCGCACCCTCGACATCGGCGGCGACAAGCAGGTCTCGCACCTGCAGCTGCCCAAGGAGGAGAACCCCTTCCTGGGCGTGCGCGGCGCCCGCCTGCTGCTGCGCCGGCCGGACCTGCTGGAGCCGCAGCTCCGCGCGCTCTACCGGGCCGCGAAGGACCATGTCGGTCCCGATGCACCGACGGGCCAGCACGCCCCGCTCTCCATCATGATGCCGATGATCACCTCGGTCCCGGAGGTGCTGCGGCTGCGCGACATCGCCGAGCGGATCCGCGTGGCGATCGGCGCGCCCTACGTGCCGCTCGGCATCATGATCGAGGTGCCGGCCGCCGCGATCCAGGCCGACGCGCTGGCCCGCCATTGCGACTTCTTCTCGATCGGCACCAACGACCTCACCCAGTACGCCCTCGCCATCGACCGGCAGAACACGGAGCTGGCGCCGGAGGCCGATTCCCTGAACCCGGCGGTGCTGCGGCTGATCCACATGACCTGCGCGGGGGCCGCGCGCCACAAGCGCTTCGTGGGCGTCTGCGGCGGCATCGCGGGCGACCCGTTCGGCGCCTGCCTGCTGGCGGGGCTCGGGGTCCACGAGCTGTCGATGACCCCGCGCGACCTGCCGGGCGTGAAGGCGCGCCTGCGCGGAGCCGACATGGCGGCGTTGCGGGCGCTCGCGAGCCAGGCCTGCGAGCAGGAGGACGTGGCCGCGGTCCGCGCGCTGGACACGGCCTCGGACCTCGCCGGCCTCGCGGGAGTCGCCGCGTGAGCCCGATTGTCACCCTGACGCTGAACCCGGCGATCGACCAGACCGTCGTGCTCGACGCGCTGGAGCCCGGCAGCGTCCACCGGGCGTCCGCAGTGCGGTCCCATGCCGGCGGAAAGGGCGTGAACGTCGCCTGCTGCCTCGCCGATTGGGGCCTGCCGGTGACCGCCACCGGCATCCTGGGCGCCGACAACGACGCACCCTTCACGCAGGTTCTGTCCCGGAAGGGCATCGCCGATCGCTTCGTCCGGATACCCGGCGAGACCCGGACCAACCTGAAGCTCCTCGACCGGCGGACCGGCGACACCACCGACGTCAACCTGCCGGGCCTCGCCGTCACGGCCGACAGCCTCGACGCGGCCCGGGCCATCCTCCTGGACCACGCTTTCGCCGACGCGCTCGTGGTGCTGGCCGGGAGCCTGCCGGGGACGCTCGCGCCGGAGACCTACGCGGACCTGGCGGCTCGCCTGAAGGGCCGGGGCGCCCGGGTGGTCCTCGACGCCTCGGGGCCGCCGCTCGCCGCCGCCCTCGCGGCCGGGCCGGAGGCGCTGCCCTTCGCGGTGAAGCCGAACCGGCACGAGCTGGAGGAGTGGGCCGGTCACCCGCTGCCGACGCTGACCGACGTGTTGGCGGCGGCCCTGAACCTGCGCGATCTCGGCATCCCGATCGTGGTGATCTCCCTCGGCGCCGAGGGCGCGCTGTTCCTGACGCGGGAGGGCGCCGTCCAGGCGCGCCCGCCCGATATCGCGGTGGCGAGCACGGTCGGCGCCGGCGATGCCCTGGTGGCCGGCCTCGTGGCGGCGCTCCGGGTCGGCCTCGACCTCGACGCGACCGCGCGGCTCGCCATGGCATTCGCCGCGGGCAAGCTGACCCGGGCGGGCGCCAGCCTGCCGCCGCGGGACACCGTGGAGGCGCTGATGCGCGCGGTCCGCGTGGCGCCAGCCGATCGCGGCGAGGCCTGAGTTGGCGGGCGCGGACGTCCCGCACCGCGCGTCTCCCTCCCCCCTCTGCGGGGGAGGGTGGCCCCTGCGTCAGCAGGGGTCGGGAGAGGGGAACACGGTTTCCGGAAGGGGCGCGACCTTCGTGAAGTCCCGCGCGCTGTTCTGCACCGTCGCTCCCCTCTCCCGCCCCCCTTCGGGGGCCACCCTCCCCCGCAGAGGGGGGAGGGAGGGCGCAGCCGCTCGGGACTGCCCCACCTGTCGACCGGACAAGGATCCCAAACCCGAGGAGCCCTTCTTCGCGGCCCGCTGACGCGGGCACATCAGGTCCGAGACGGGGACAACGTGTTTTTCCGCTCCGAATCCGCCGGCGCCCACCGCGCCGTGTCGGGCCGAAATACGAAGATGAATCGAAACACAGGGAGGAACCCATGGCACAGTTGCTGGCGGTGGTCGGAGGCGGAGAACTCTCCACCCACGCCGTCCTCGCCCTCGAGGCGCTGCGCAAGGCCGCGGGCCGGCGCAACCAGCCCATCGCCCTGGAGCTGCGCGGCGCGCCGGGCGCCAACCCGCTGCCGGACGCGGCGATCCGCGAGGCCGGCGCGGTGCTGCTCGTCGGCTCCGGGGATCTCGGCGAGGGCCGGTTCGGGGCGCTGCGCCGGGCGCGGGCCGCCGTCGAGGACGTCCTCACCGACGTCAACGCCGTGCTCGACCGGGCGCTCTCCGGGGCCGGGGAGGGGACGCCGGCCGCCGAGGCCGCCAGGACGAAGCGGATCGTGGCGATCACCTCCTGCCCCACCGGGATCGCCCACACCTTCATGGCCGCCGAGGGTCTGCAGGCCGCCGCCGAGGCGCTGGGCCACGCGATCCGCGTGGAGACGCAAGGCTCGGTCGGCGCCCGCGACGGCCTGACCGCCGCCGAGATCGCCGCCGCCGACATCGTCCTCATCGCGGCCGATACCGGCGTCGACCGGTCCCGATTTGCCGGCAAACGCGTCTACGCCACCACCACCAAGGCGGCGATCCGCGACGGCAAGGGCCTGATCGCCACGGCGCTGGCGGAGGCGCAGATGCAGCCGGCCGACGGCGCAGCGGCCGAGGCCCGGCCGGAGGCGGCCGAGCGGAAGGCCGGCGCCTACAAGCACCTGATGACCGGGGTCTCGTTCATGCTGCCCTTCGTGGTGGCGGGCGGCCTCTTGATCGCACTCGCCTTCGCGGTCGGCGGCATCGACGCCATGGCGCCCGGCCACGAGGGGACGCTCGGCTACGCGCTGGGCCAGATCGGCGCCAAGGCGGCCTTCGCGCTGATCGTCCCGGCGCTCGCCGGCTACATCGCCTACTCGATCGCCGACCGGCCCGGCATCGCGCCGGGCATGATCGGCGGCATGCTGGCGGCGAACCTCCAGGCGGGCTTCCTCGGCGGCATCGCGGCCGGGTTCATCGCCGGCTACACGGCCCGGTTCCTGAACACGCATATCCGCCTGCACCGGAACCTGGAGGGGCTGAAGCCGGTCCTGATCCTGCCGCTGCTCGCCACCACAATCACCGGCCTCCTGATGATCTACGTGGTCGGCGTGCCGGTGGCGGCGGTGCTGTCGGCCCTCACGGCCTGGCTCAAGGGCATGCAGGGGGCGAGCGCCCTGGTGCTCGGGCTCGTGCTGGGCGGCATGATGGCGGTCGACATGGGCGGCCCGATCAACAAGGCCGCCTACGCCTCGGCGGCGGCGCTGCTCTCCTCCGGCGTCGACGCGCCCATGGCGGCCGTCATGCTCGGCGGGATGACGCCGCCGCTCGGCCTCGCCCTGGCGACCCGCCTGTTCCCGGCCCGCTTCACGCAGGCGGAGCGCGAGGCCGGCGGCGCCGCCGCGGTGCTCGGCGCGGCCTTCATCACCGAGGGGGCGATCCCCTTCGCGGCCGCCGATCCCCTGCGGGTGATCCCGTCGCTGGTGGCCGGCTCCGCGGTGGCGGGCGCCCTGGCGCTGACCCTCGGCGTGACCCTCAAGGTGCCGCATGGCGGCCTGTTCGTCCTGCCGATCCCGAACGCCGTGACCAACCTGCCCGGCGCCGTCCTGGCCCTCGCCGCCGGCACCCTGGTCACCGCGCTGGCGGTCGGCCTGCTCAAGAAGCGGACCGGCTGAGCCGGGCCGCCGCACGAACACCATGCCATCGGGGGATGCGACATGACAGGTTTGGCGACGCGCGCCGCGCTGGCGCTCGGGTTGGGGTTCGGGCTGCTGCCGCAGCCCGGACGGACGCAGGAGCCGGCGGGCGGGCTCGCCGTGCCGGCGACGGCTTTGGGCCCGGTGCTGCGGCGCCAGGCAGCCCCTCCGCCGCCGCCCCGGCCGGACGGCCAGGGCTTCGGCGGGGCCGACAGTGCGGCGGGCGCCGCCGACACGCTGGGCCAGACCGCCACGCCCCCGACCCTGCCGCCCGGCACCCTCGACCTCGGCAACGGCCTGAGCTTCCTGGCCACCTACACAGGGCAGGGGGCGGTGAACCCGATCGGCGGCCTCCGCCAGGGCTCGGCCTATGCCGGCCAGCTGTTCTTCGGCCTCGACGGCGACCTGCAGCGCCTCGCCGGCATCGACGGCGGCTCGTTCCACGTGGCGGTGACGAAGCGGCACGGGCGCAGCCTCGCGCAGGACGTCATCGGCAACAACACCAGCGTGCAGGAGATCTACGGCGGCGGCCAGACCACGCGGCTGACGCTGCTCTCCTACCAGCAGAAGCTGTTCGACAACCGCCTCGACATCGAGGTCGGCCGGCTGGTCGCCAACATCGCGTTCCTGAACTCGCCGATCTACTGCAACTTCCAGACGAACTCGGCCTGCGGCAACCCGACCTTCGTGTTCAAGACGTCGAACTTCACCTTCTGGCCGGTGTCCAGCTGGGGCGCGCACGCCAAGGCGTGGCTCACCGACACGGTCTTCGTCCACGCCGGCGCCTACGAGGTGAACCCGCTGCACCAGCAGCCGGGCGACAACGGCCTCGACTTCTCCCTGAAGGGGGCCACCGGCGCGATCGTGCCGTTCGAGCTCGGCTACACGACCACCTTCGCCAACGACGCGCGGCCCCGCAATTACGGGATCGGCGGCTGGTACGACGCCTCCGACTACGCCGACCCCGTGCGCGACGTGACCGGGCGGCCGGCGGTGCTCACCGGCCTGCCGGCGATGACCCGGTTCGGGCGCTCGGGCGTCTACGCCCGGTTCGACCAGATGGTGACCCGGCCGGACCCGGCGGGCATCCAGGGCCTGACGCTGTTCGGCGTCGCCATGGCGGGCACCTCGGGCCGGCTGGTCGAGGATTACTTCCTGGAGATCGGCGCCGTGCAGACCGGCACCTTCGCGGGGCGGCCGTTCGACACGGTCGGGTTCGTGATCAACACGCAGGCCTTCAGCCCGCTCGCCCTGTCGAACATCGCGCTCGCGCAGAGCACGCTGGGCCTGATCCGCAGGATCCCGACGCAGCAGGTGATGATGGAGCTGAACTACGGGATCCAGATCAACCCGGCGGTCCGGCTGACGCCGAACCTGCAGGTCATCGTCAATCCGGACCAGACCCGGTTCCCGTTTTACCGCCGCAACATTCCCGACGCCTTCGTGGTCGGCGCCAAGCTGTCGGTCGACCTGTTCACCCTGGTGGGGCTCGCCCGCGGCCCCGGCAGCCTCTGAGGCCGGTTCGGGTCGACGGCGCGGGCCCGTGGCAGCGCGCTACGGCTCGGCGCCGGGGGGAGCCCCCATGTCCTCGGGCGACGGTACCGGGACGTGGATCAGATCCCTGATCCGCGCGGCGAGCGCCTCCATGGCGAAGGGCTTGGTCAGCACCTGCATGCCGGGGTCGAGCTGCCCGCTCCCGACCGCCGCGTTCTCGGCATACCCCGTGATGAACAGCACCTTCAGGCCGGGACGCCGGGCGCGGCCGGCATCGGCGATCTGCCGCCCGTTCATGCCCCCCGGCAGGCCCACATCCGTGACCAGCAGGTCGATCCGCACATCCGATTGCAGCACCTTCAGCCCGGCGATGCTGTCGGCCGCCTCGATCGCCGTGTAGCCGAGATCCTCGAGCACCTCTGTCACCAGCATGCGCACGGACGGCTCGTCATCGACGATCAGGACCGTCTCGCCCTGGACGGCGCGCGCCGCCTCGGCGAGCATGCCCACGACGTCATCCGCGTCGCTCTCCCCGTCGTGCCGCGGCAGGTACAGGCAGACGGTCGTGCCCTGGCCGACCTCCGAGTAGATCCGCACCTGTCCACCGGACTGGCGGGCGAAGCCGTAGATCATCGACAGCCCGAGCCCGGTGCCCTGGCCGATGGGCTTGGTCGTGAAGAAGGGCTCGAACACGCGGGCGACCACCTCGGGGGGCATGCCCGTGCCGGTGTCGGTGACGCAGAGCGACAGGTACTGGCCCTCGGGCACCTCGTGCTGGATCGCGGCCGGCCGGTCCAGCCACGTGTTGGCCGTCTCGATGGTGATTCGCCCGCCGTCCGGCATGGCGTCCCGGGCGTTGATGCAGAGGTTCAGGAGCGCGTTCTCGAGCTGCCCCGGATCGATCAGCGCCGGCCACAGGCCCGCGGCGCCGGCCACCTCCAGGGTGATCGCCGGCCCGATGGTGCGCCGGATCAACTCCTCCATGTCCACCACGAGGCGATTCACGTTGGTAGGCTTGGGATCGAGGGTCTGGCGGCGCGAGAAGGCGAGCAGGCGGTGGGTGAGGGCGGCGGCGCGCTTGGCCGCGCCCTGGGCGACCGTCATGTAGCGGTCGAGGTCGCCGAAGCGGCCCTGCGCCATCCGCGCCTGCATGAGTTCCAGGCTGCCGGAAATGCCGGCGAGCAGGTTGTTGAAGTCGTGCGCGAGTCCGCCGGTGAGCTGGCCGACCGCCTCCATCTTCTGGGCTTGGCGCAGGGCCTCCTCGGCCTGCATCAGCTCGGCGGTCCGCTCGGCGACGCGCTGCTCGAGGGTCTCGTTGAGCGCGCGCAGCTCCGCCGCCGCCCGGTCGCGCTCCGCCAGGATGGCGCGGCGTTCCTCGACGTCGATGAGGACGCCGGGGAAGCTCAGGGGCGTGCCGTCGGAGGCGTGGTCGACCCGGCCGTTCGCCTCCAGCCAGTAGTAGTGCCCGTCCGCGCGCCGCGTCCTGTACTGGTGGGCGTAGGCGCCGCCTCGGGCGACCGCCTCGTTGATGGCGCCGGCCAATCCCGCTTGATCGTCGGGATGGACGGTGGCGACGATCTGAGCGAGGGGGATGCCGTCCCGTCCGAGCGCCGGGTCGAGGCCGAAGGCGCGGGCGAAGGCGTCGTCCACGGTGAAGCGGTCGCTCGGCAGGTCCCAGTGCCACGTGCCGATGATCGCGCCGGCCGCCAGCGCCAGTTGGACGCGCTCCACGTTCGCGCGCGCCAGCGCCTCGCTCACGCGCAGGCGCTCCTCCGCGGTCCGCCGGGCGGTGACGTCGTTGAAGATGATGGCGATCTGCCGCTCGACCGGGTCGCCGACCGGGACCGCCCGGACGTCGAACCAGCGCTCGAAGGCCTTCGCGTAGCTCTCGAAGTTGGCGGGCTCCCGGGTCTTGGCGACGCGCCCGTAGGTCTCGAACCAGAAGCGTTCCAGATCCGGGGCGAACTCGGTGACCCACTTGCCCCGCAGGTTGACGCCCGCCTCGCGCTCGAAGGCGGGATTGGCTTCGAGGAACCGGTAGTCGATCGGCAGGTCGTCGGCGTCGAACTTGACCTGGACGATGGCGAAGGCCGCCTCGATGGTCTCCAGGATCGTCCGGAAACGTTCGTCGCTGCGCGCGAGGGCGTCGAGGGTCCCACGCTGCTCGGTCACGTCGCGCGCCACCCCGGAGAACCGCACGGGACGACCGGACGGGTCGCGTTCGAGCTCGCCCTTGCGGGCGATCCAGCGCAGCGCGCCGGTGTCCGGACGCCGGATGCGATACTCGACGTCCCGGGGCGGATCGCCCCGACGCCGGGTTTCGGCGGTGGAGATCAGGTGCCTGTCCTCGGGGATGATCAGCCCCTCGAAAGCCGTCGACGGGTAACGCGGCGCCTCGGGCAGCCCGTAGAGGCGACAGAATTGCGGGGTCGGAGTCAGCACGTTGTCGGCGAGATCGATGGTGAACAGCCCGACGCCACCGGCCTCCTGGGCCTGGCGCAGCCGCGCCTCGGCATCGGCGAGCGCCCTGACGGTCCCGGCCTCCTCGGAGCGAGTCCGGTGCATCCGGAGCAGGCTGCAGACCTGCCGCCCGAGCGCGCGCAGGTTGTCGGCCTGCTCGGCGGTGAGCCCCTCGGGCCGCGGCGCGCGGTCGATGACGCAGAGGGAGCCGAGGACCTCGCCCGCGCCCGTCCGGAGCGGCACGCCGGCGTAGAAGCGCAGGCCGGGCGCGTGCGTGACCAGCGGATTCGCCGCGGTCCGCGGGTCCAGGGTGAGATCCGGGATGACGAGCAGATCGGGCTCGGTCAGCACGAATTTGCAGACCGAGGCGTTCAGATCCGTCTCACAGGGCGGAAACCCGACCCGGGCCTTGAACCATTGCCGGTCGGCGGCCACGAGGCTGACGAGGGCGACGGGCGCGGCGCAGAGCCGCGTGGCCAGGCGCACGATGTCGTCGAATTCCTCCTCCGGCGCCGTGTCGAGGATGTCGTGGGCGGCGAGGGCGGCGAGCCGGCCGGGGGCGGCGACCGCGTCAGGGGTCGGAGTCATGGTGATCTAGACCGCCCTGCGCCCGGCTTCCCGTCCCGTGCGGGATCTCCCCTCTGGTGCGGGACCACCGGGGGCGGCGCTCCGCCGACGGCTCCCGAAGCCCGGAGCCGGGCGGACGCCCGCGGAGGCGCCACGGCCGCGCGCCGCGGGGCCTACGGCCTGCGGGGCGGCCCCACGTTCCGCGGCGTGGGTGGTGCAGCGGGTCGATGTGATGGACATGGGATGCCCTCGCATGATCGCGCCGGGCTATCAATCCGTGAGGGTCCGCTCCGGCCGGGGCGTGACTGAGCGCACGCCGCCCCGCCGCGCGGACGATCCGGTCGGCCGCACCCCCGCGGGCCTTCCGAGCGCGGCACGGATCTCGCGGTCGTGCGCCAGCGTCAGGCGCCGCACCGCCGGACTTCAGCGTCCCGACCTGCGATGCCTGCCGTCGATACCGCCCGTCCGCCGTCCGTTCCGGATGATCCTCACAGGCAGCGCCGCACGTCGACGGTCGCGCATGGTCGACCTGGGCGGGACCTGACTTCGAGCGACGCGAGCCCTGTGTGGCGGGCCTGTGGTCGGCCCCCTCCATATCGTCGGTGCGATGACTCTCGGACCAATCGCAGAGTCTCGCGGAGGCCCGAGCGAAAAAGAATGCCTCCGATGAGAGCCTGCGTTCGTTTGAACACCCCTCTCCGTACGTCTTTCGACGAAGAAAAATCCGTGCCCCTCATACTATGGCACGATCGCGGTCCGTAAATTTGTAGTCGACGGATTGTCTCTCTCGGACACACGTCTGTCTCCCTGCATGCCGGTCCTCGCTTTCACCGGAGGCCGTCCACGCGTCGCGCCCATGTGCAGAGTGTCGCATTTACCAAAACGTCAGGCGGCTAGGTTGATGGGCGCGCCGCTTCTCCCGGAAGCAAACCGCCTGCCCCGTACTCTTGACTTATGTTGTTCGATGGCCGCCAAGGATCGTTCCCGACCCGAGAGCCGTTTCATATTACTTCGCCTCCCTTGGCGATGGTACGAAGCATTGCCGCCGTCTGCTGCACTGTCCGTCCGTATCAGCGCCCTATTACTCGGATCTCTGCTCGCTACATCTTTCTCTTACATGGGATTTCTGTTGCTGATGAGCTGAATGGTGCAGCGCAATAATTGATACCGGACGCGCACCTCAACACAAGAATGTATTAATCGCCTCTTTCCAGCCTCATTCAAACTGCGTAAGTAACATCTCAGAAACAATTCCGGATCGGCGGGGGGCGGGTCATGGTTTACATCTTGATCGCGGCCGTCGGATTGGTCACCGCCCGTTGGCTGAACTGGTTCAGCGTGGTCGCGATCGCGATGATCCTTGCCGTCGCCGTCGGCGTCGAGGGCGCTGTCCATGCTCGGCCCTTCCTGAAGGTCCTCCGGCGCTGCTTCGAGATGAACGCCACGTTCCAGGGCGCCTACCTCGCCCAGGCGCTCTACCTCGTCTACGTCCCCAACCTGCTGGGCCGGTTCGGAAAGTAGGTTCCGGCACCAATCCACGGACTTCCGTTGAGGCGAGGTTGCAACGGATTCATAAATGGCTAAGCTCCTGCGTAATTACGACTGAAGAGGGCGGCCATGAAAGCAGTCTATCCTCCGGTCCAAGACCGTCTCGACGCATCGCTCCCGTCGTCGAACCTCATCCGCCCCGTGCAGGCGGACGAAATCCTCCAGGAACAGATGCGGCGCCTGCACAATGCCCGCGCCCGCCAGCGCGCGGTCCGGCATCCGCGCGCTGGCCGCGCCCCGATGTGACGCCGGCGCCGTGCTCGACGCCCTGCTTCTCGTCTGCGCCGCCGTGGCGATCGTCGCGACGGTGATCCGGATCAGCCTGGAACCGGCCGTCGCGGTCAGCCGGCCGCGCCGAATCACGTGGGACGACCCCGTAGACGTCGAGCGCTGAGGCTGCCCCGACCCGCAGGACGCAGCGCTACGTGTCCCGGAGGATGCGGATGGGCTGGATCGCGCGTGCGGCGACCTCGGCCGCGACCCAGGCGCGGGCGGAATCGGTCGAGGTATGGTCGCTGAAGGCGGCTGGCCGCGGTGGCCATTCCGACCCGGCCTGGACCACGTAACCGCGGGCGCCGACCACCCGCGGTCCCACATAGCCGTACACCTTGCCGGTCGCGTCCACGAGGTCGGTGCAGTGAACCGGGCCTTCAGTCCAGCGGAGGTCAGGCATCGTCGCGCCCCGGATCCACGTCAGGGGCATGGTCGGCCCGCAGCGCCGGGGACATGCCCTGTCCGGGCGCGAAGCTCAATCGCCGCGCCAAGGGCGGGCCCATCATGCAGCCGCCACCGACGTCGCGGGCGCGGACCAGTCGGAGCCCCAGTCCTGCACGACGTGGCCCGGGGATACCTCCCGGTAGAGTCGCTCGGGCGCCACGTAGTCGGGCGCCCGGATCGGGCTGCGGATCTCGTCGTCCGGCAGGGCGTGGCGCTCGCCGCGCCGGGCCGGATCCGGGACCGGCACGGCGGCCAGCAGCTTCTTCGTGTAGGGGTGCCGCGGATCGCCGAAGATCGCCGCGCGCGGGCCGATCTCCACGATCTCGCCGAGATACATCACCGCCACCCGGTGGCTCACTCGCTCCACCACCGCCATGTCGTGCGAGATGAACAGGTAGGCGAGGCCGAACTCCGCCTGGAGGTCGAGCATCAGGTTCACGACCTGCGCCTTCACCGAGACGTCGAGCGCCGAGACCGCCTCGTCGGCGACGATCAGGCGGGGGTTCAGGGCGAGCGCCCGTGCGATGCAGATGCGCTGACGCTGGCCGCCGGAGAATTCGTGCGGGAAGCGCCCGGCGGTCTCCGGGGGGAGCCCGACCCGCCCCAGCAGGTCCTCGGCGCGCCGCCGCGCCTCGCGGGGCGTCGCGAGGCGGTTGATCAGCAGCGGCTCCGCCACCGCCGCGCCGACGCTCAGGCGCGGGTCGAGGCTGGCGAACGGGTCCTGGAAGATCATCTGCATGCGCTGGCGGCGGGCGCGCAGGGTCTTCGGGTCGAGGCCGGTGACGTCCTCGCCGTCGAGCAGGACCGAGCCCGAGAGCGGCTCGACGAGGCGCAGGATCGCGCGGCCGGTGGTGGACTTGCCGCAGCCGGATTCGCCGACCAGCGCCAGGGTCTCCCCAGCCGCGAGGCTGAACGAGACCCGCTCCACCGCGTGGACGCGGCCGGTCACGCGGCCGAGGAGCCCGGAGCGGATGTCGAACCGGGTGGTCAGGTCGCGCACCTCCAGCACCGGGCGCTCGGCGGCCCTGACGGTGTCGGGGGCCTCGGGCGTCGGTGCCGCCAAGCCGGTCGCCCGGTCGACCATCGGGAAGCGCATCGGGCGAACCCGGCCCGCCATGGTCCCGAGGCGCGGGACCGCGGCCAGCAGCGCCCGCGTATAAGGCTCGGCGGGTTCGGAAAAGATCCGCGCGGTCGGGCCGGCCTCCACGGCGCGGCCCTGAAACATCACCACGGTGCGGTCGGCGATCTCGGCGACCACGCCCATGTCGTGCGTGATGAACAGGACCGACATGCCCTCCTCGGCCTGCAGGCTCTTGATGAGGTCGAGGATCTGGGCCTGGATCGTGACGTCGAGCGCCGTGGTCGGCTCGTCGGCGATGAGGAGCTTCGGCCGGCAGGCCAGCGCCATGGCGATCATCACCCGTTGGCGCATGCCGCCCGAGAAGCGGTGCGGGTACTCGTGCAGGCGCGAGCGCGCGGCCGGGATCCGGACCTTGTCGAGGAGCCGGAGCGCCTCCGCCTCGGCGGCGGACCGCGACAGGCCCCGGTGCCGGATCAGCGCCTCGGCGATCTGGAAGCCGATGGTCAGGACCGGGTTCAGGGAGGTCATCGGCTCCTGGAAGATCATGGCGATGGAATCGCCGCGCACCCGCCGCATCTCGGCCTCGGGGGCGGCGAGCAGCTCGCGGCCGTCGAAGCGCACGCGCCCGCCGATGCGGCTCGCGTCCCGCGGCAGGAGGCGCAGGATCGACAGGGCGCTGACGCTCTTGCCCGAGCCGGATTCGCCGACCAGCGCCACGGTCTCGCGCGGGCCCACGTCGAACGAGACGCCGTGCACGACCTCGCGCCAGCGCCCGTCCGAGCGGAAGGAGACGGTGAGGTCTGAGACCGAGAGGATCGGGTCCGTCATGGGCTTCAATCCTGATCCATTCCGGATGGGCGCGGCGGTCCCGTCTCCTCCCTCCCCCCTCTGCGGGGGAGGGTGGCCCGCGAAGCGGGTCGGGAGAGGGGAGCGACGGTGCTTGATGAGGCTGCGCCCGTCATGAAGGCCCCGCGCAATTCTGAACCCGTGTCCCCTCTCCCGACCCCTGCTGACGCAGGGGCCACCCTCCCCCGCAGAGGGGGGAGGGAAAGACGTGGAACCGGTGTTTCTCGAAACGAATCCACCGCATGCCCTACAGAACCCGCCGCGGATCGAGCGCATCCCGCAGGCCGTCGCCGATGAAGTTGATCGACAGCACCGTGAGGAAGATCGCCCCGCCGGGAAACAGCGCCCAGTGCGGGGCGACGTCGAGATGGTCCTTGGCGTCGAACAGGAGCCGCCCCCAGGTCGGGATATCGGGCGGGAAGCCGAGCCCCAGGAAGGACAGCGTCGATTCCGCGATGATCGCCGCCGAGACCTCGATCGAGGCCGCCACGATCACCGGACCGAGCGCGTTCGGCAGGATGTGGCGGCGCACGAGGCGCCCGGTCGTCGCCCCCTGCGAGCGGGCCGCCTCCACGAACTCCTTCTCGCGCAAGGACAGGAACTGCGCCCGCACCAGCCGCGCGACCGGCATCCAGCGCAGGCCGCCGATGACCGCGACGATCATCAGGAACACGCCGCCCTGGCTGCCGAACACGGCCTTCAGGCTGTCGCGGAACAGGTAGATCACGAGGAGCAGCAGCGGCAGCTGCGGCAGCGACAGGAACAGGTCGGTCAGCCACATCAGCACCGGGTCGAGGAACCGGCGCGACATGCCGGCGAGCGCGCCGACCAGCACGCCGATCAGGCTCGCCACCGCCATGGCGGCGAAGCCGACCGCGAGCGAGATCCGGCCGCCGTAGATCATCCGGGCGAGCAGGTCCTGACCGAGATCGTCGGTGCCGAAAGGGTGGTCCCAGGACGGGCCCTGGAGCTGGGCCGCGAAGTCGATGTCGTCGATGGCAACCGGCCAGAGCAGGCCGCCGAACACCACGCCGGCGACGAGGAGCGCCAGCACGCCGACGCTGGCGAGCGCCAGCCGGTGCCGCCGGAAGCGCCGCCACGTCTCCCGCCCCGGCGAGGCCGGCGCGCGGGCGAAGGCAGGCGCCTCATCGGAGGGCGATGCGAGGGTCGAGCCAGCCATAGAGCAGGTCCGCGACGAGGTTGAACAGGATGACGAGGCCGGCGAACACGAAGGTCACCGCCATCACCACCGGCGTGTCGTTGGCGAGCATCGCGTCGATCAGCAGCGAGCCGATGCCGGGGATCCGGAAGATCTGCTCGGTGACGATGGCGCCGCCGAACACCGCGGGGATCTGGAGGGCGACGAGCGTCACCACCGGGATCAGGGCGTTGCGGGCGATGTGCCGGCGGGTCACCGTGCCCTCGGTCAGGCCCTTGGCCCGGGCCGTGGTGACGTAGTCGAGCCGGGCGACGTCCAGCGCCGAGGCGCGCACGTAGCGCGTGTAGGAGGCGGCCTGGAAGAAGCCCAGCACCGCCACCGGCATGATCGCCTGCCGGACATTGGCCCAGACCCAGGGCAGGCCGGAGCCCGGCAGGTCGGCCTGGTAGACGAAGGGTAGCCAGCCGAGCTTGATCGAGAACAGCAGGATGAACAGCAGGCCGGTGAAGAAGGTCGGCAGCGAGAAGCCCACGAAGGCCAGCGTGTTGGCGACCTGGTCGGCGAGCGAGTAGGGCCGGCGCGCGGCGTAGAGGCCCACCGGCACGGCGATCAGCAGCGCCAGCACCTGGGAGGAGCCGACCACGAACAGGGTCGTGGGCAGCCGCTGCAGGATCAGCGTGTCGACGTTCACCCGGCTGGCGAAGGAGAAGCCCCAGTCGCCCTGCAGCATGGCGGTGAGCCAGTGCAGGTAGCGGGTGAGGATCGGGTCATCGAGGCCGAACTTGACGCGGAGCGCCGCCCGCACCTCCGGGGGCACGTTCGGGTTGCTGGCGAGCTCGCCGAACGGGTCGCCCGGCGCGAGCGCCAGGACGGTGAACAGGATCAGGCTGATGCCGAGCAGGCTCGGGATCGCGATCAGGAGCCGTCGCAGGATGTAGGCGCCCATTGTTGTGCTCGACTCTTGGCGCTGCCCCTCCCGCTCAGGCCTCCCTGTACCAGTCGGGCAGGAATGACAGGTCGTTGTCCCAGCCGCTGCGGGGCGCCGTGAGCGTCGCGCCCACCGCCGAGACCTCGGCGCGGTGGATCAGCGGCAGCACGTTCTCGGAGACCGCGAGGTCGTTGCAGGTGATCAGGAGTGCCGCGCGCTTGACCGGGTCGAGCTCGCTCTGGGCGGCGTTGTAGGCCTTGTCGTAGGCGTCGTTGCGCCAGCGCACGACGTTGCGGCCCTGCCACTTGTTGGCCTTCTGGGCGACCTCCCAGGAGGCGTACATGAGCAGCCAGATCGCCGGATCGGCCTGCGTCATGCTGTAGGCGTACATCTCCATGTCGGCGTAGAAATGCGTGCAGGTGTCGGGGTTCGCCGGGTCGGAGGAGAAGAACACCGAGCCGGTCACCGACTTCAGCTCGATCTCGATGCCGGCCTTGGCGGCCGCCTGCTTGATGATCGCCTGGGTCTTCTGACGCGGGGCGTTGATCGAGGTCTGGAACAGCAGCTTGAGCTTCTTGCCGTCCTTGGCGCGGATGCCGTCGGAGCCCTTCGTCCAGCCGGCCTCGTCGAGGAGCGCGTTGGCCTTGGCCGGGTCGAAGGCGAAGCGCGTGTTCTTCGAGACGAAGCGCTCCGGGCCGTTGACCGTGTTGGCGGTGGGCTTGCCGGTGCGGCCGTAGATGTAGGTCTGGATCGACTTGCGGTCGACCAAGAGGTTCATCGCCTGGCACACCTTCGGGTCGGAGAAGGCGGGGTGCCGGGTGGTGATCGAGGCGCGCTCGCCGTCGACCTCGACGTTCGGGTCGGTGGCGTTGAGGAGCAGGAACTCGAGCTTGCCGCCGTAGACCACGTCGACCCGGCCCTTGCCGCCGGTCTCAAGGCGCTTCAGCACCTCGTCCTCGATCAGCATGTTCCAGGCGTAGTCGTACTCGCCGGTCTGGAGCACGGCCCGGGCGGCCGAGACCGCGTCGCCGCCGCCCTTCATCTCGACCGTGTCGAAATACGGCCGGTTCGGCAGGTGGTAGTCGGGATTGCGCTCGCCGCGGACGATGTCGCCGGGCCGGAACTCCACGAACCGGTACGGGCCGGTGCCCACCGGGGCGAGGTTCTGCGGCGCGTCCCGGGACTTGGCACCGCTGTACGGGCCGAACAGGTGCTTCGGCAGCACCATCCCGACGATGCCCACGTAGGCGTCGCACCAGTAGGGCGTGGGCTTGTCGAACAGCACCCGGACGCTGAGGTCGTCGACCTTCTCGACCTTGCAAGCCTTGTAGGACCCGGCCGTCACCGCCGCGGTGGCGGGGTCGCGGGCGTACTCCCAGGTGAAGACGAGGTCGTCGGCGGTGAGCGGCTTGCCGTCGTGCCACTTCACGCCGGGCTTGAGCGTCCAGACCACCGAGCGGCCGTCGGCGGCGAGCGCCCCGTTCTCCTTCGAGGGGATCGTGGCGGCGAGCACCGGCACGAGGTTGCCGTCCGCGTCCCAGGCGGCGAGCGGCTCGTAGAAGATCCGCGAGGCGTCCTGGTCCTTGGTGCCGACGGCGAAATGCGGGTTGATCAGCGTCGGCGCCTGCCACCAGAGGAGCTTCAGTGCGCCGCCGCCGCCGGCCTTGGTCGGCTTGTAGCCGGCCCGGATATCGGCCGCCATCGCGACCCCGTTCCCGGCCAGCATCAGCCCGGCCATGGGCGCGGTGAGGCCCACAGCCACCATCCGCTGCACGAAAGCGCGCCGCGACAGGCGGCCGTCCTTCACCTGCCCGATGAGGCCGCGCAGATCCCGCTCGTCCATGTACGCTTTCCCGTTTACCGCCGTGACAGGCACAGCAACATTCCGGCAGCGGCCTTGGCAAGGGGCGGGCCAGTGACGGTTCAATCGGAACGTGTTGACGGACGCTTGGTTCGGGCAGCAGCATGGCCTGAGCGGTGCATGCGGGCGGGCAGCAGCAGGGCGCGCCGTATCCGTCCTTGCGAGCGGAGCGAAGCAATCCAGCAGCGCCACGCGTCCCGAGGGCGCGCAACCCTGGGTCGCTTCGCTGCGCTCGCGATGACGGCGCGGAGCCCGCTATGGTGGCGCGACCTCCATGCGCAGCTTTTCCGGAGTGGACCCGATGGACAACCGCAACGCCGTGTGGCGCCACGTCGACGCGCAGTCGGAGCGGCTGATCGCCCTGTCCGAGCGCGTCTGGGGCATGCCGGAGGTCTGCTACACGGAAAGCCGCTCCTGCGCCGAGCACGTCGCCGAGCTGCGCCACCAGGGGTTCCGCGTCAGCGAGCAGGTCGCCGGCATCCCGACCGCCGTCCTGGGCGAGGCCGGGGAGGGCGGCCCGGTCATCGCGTTCCTCGGCGAGTACGACGCCCTGCCGGGCCTGTCGCAGGAGGCGGGCGTCGCCGAGCACCGGCCGGTGGAGGCGGGCGGCCACGGCCACGGCTGCGGCCACAACCTCCTCGGCTCGGCGGCGCTGCTCGCCGCCACCGCCCTGAAGGACTGGCTCGCCGAGACCGGCACGCCGGGCCGCGTGCGCTACTACGGTTGCCCGGCCGAGGAGGGCGGCGCCGCCAAGGCGTTCATGGTCCGGGCCGGAGCCTTCGCGGATGCCGATATCGCGATCACGTGGCATCCGGGCAGCTTCTGGGAGGTGGCGCCGCCGGTGGCGCTCGCCAACACGCGGGTGGACTTCACCTTCACCGGGCGCACCGCCCACGCGGCGGCCGCACCCCATCTCGGGCGCTCGGCGCTCGATGCCGTCGAGCTGATGAGCGTCGGCGTGAACTACATGCGCGAGCACATGCCGTCCGACGCACGGGTCCATTACGCCTATCTCGACGCGGGCGGCATCGCCCCGAACGTCGTCCAGGCCGGCGCGACGGTGCGGTACTCGATCCGGGCCCGCGACCTGCCGGGCATGCTGGCCCTGGTCGAACGGGTGAAGAAGATTGCCGAGGGCGCCGCCCTGATGACCGAGACCGCCGTCGCGGTGCGGATCGTCAGCGCGGTGTCGAACCTGCTGGGCAACGATCCCCTCGAAAGGGCGCTGCACGGCGTCATGGAGGAGCTCGGGCCGCCGCATTTCGACGCCGCCGACCGGGAGTTCGCGCAGGCGATCCGGGCAACGCTCACCGACGGCGACATCGACGCCGTGTTCCGCGCCGTCGGGATGCCGCGCACCGAGGCGCCGCTCGCCGACTTCCTCGTGCCCCTCGACGCGCCCCGCAACCCGGCGGTGGGCTCCACCGATGTCGGCGACGTGAGCTGGGTGGTCCCGACTGTCCAGGCCCACGCGCCCACGGTGGCGATCGGCACGCCGTTCCACACCTGGCAGGTGGTGGCGCAGGGCAAGACCCCGGCGGCCCACAAGGCCATGGTGCAGGTCGCCAAGGCGATGGCCGCGACCGGTGCGCGGGCGCTCACCGACGAAGGCCTGCGCGAGGCCGCGAAGGCGGATCTCGCCCGGCGGGTCGGCGCGAGGGGCTACGTCTCGCCCCTGCCGCCGGAGGTCGAGCCGCCGCTGCGGATGTCGCTGGGGTGAGCCGCTCTCACGCCACGGCTCGACGCGAGCCCGGGCCGCCCCTATACGCCGCCGGGCGGGCGAGGCCGTCACCGGCGCGCCGGTCCGCAGGGGAACCCGACGTGTCGGAGAGGGTGGCAATCGTCGGCCTGGGCTATGTCGGGCTCCCGCTCGCCCTGGCCTTCGGCCGGACCCGGCCCACGGTCGGCTACGAGCGGGACGCCGCCAAGGTGGCGGCCTACCGGGACGGCCGCGACCCGGCCGGCGAGGTCAGCGCTGCCGCGTTCCGGGCCGCAGGCCACCTGTCGGTCACCGACGACCCGGCCCGGCTGTCGGAGGCGGACGTGATCATCGTCACGGTCCCGACCCCGGTCGACGCGGCGCAGTGTCCGGATTTCGACCTGCTGACCCAGGCCTCGGCGCTGGTCGGGCAGAACATGCGGCCCGGCACGACCGTGGTGTTCGAATCCACGGTCTATCCCGGCGCCACCGAGGAGGTCTGCATCCCCGTCCTGGAGCGATCCTCCGGCCTGCGCTGGAAGACGGATTTCTTCGTCGGCTACTCCCCGGAGCGGATCAATCCGGGCGACGTGGAGCACAGCCTCGGCAAGGTGGTGAAGGTCGTCTCGGGCGACAGCCCCGAGACCCTGGCACGGCTCAGCGCGCTCTACGGGACGATCGTCGATGCGGGCCTCCATGCCGCCGCGTCGATCCGGGTCGCGGAGGCCGCCAAGGTCATCGAGAACACCCAGCGCGACCTGAACATCGCCCTCATGAACGAGCTGTCGCTGATCTTCGACAAGCTCGACTTGGATACCCTGGAGGTGCTCGAGGCGGCCGGGACCAAGTGGAATTTTCTGCCGTTCCGCCCAGGGCTCGTCGGCGGCCACTGCATCGGGGTCGATCCCTATTATCTGACCCACAAGGCCGCGATGATCGGCTACCACCCCCAGGTGATCCTGGCCGGGCGGCGCATCAACGACAGCATGGCCGCGCACGTCGCCCGCGGGACGGTGAAGCGGATCGTCCGGCGGGGTGGCGGGGCCGGGAACGCGCGGGTCATCGTGCTCGGCCTGACCTTCAAGGAGAACTGCGCCGACCTGCGCAACTCCAAGGTGGCCGATCTCGTCCGGGAACTGGCCGAGTTCGGCTGCGCCGTCGCGGTCCACGATCCCCGGGCGAGCGCGGCGGAGGCCGCGGCCGAGTACGGGATCGCCCTGGTCGGTTGGGACGCGCTGCCGGAGGACGCGGACGCCGTCGTGGTCGCGGTGCCGCACCGGGACTATGCCGAGATGGCGCCGGAGGCGCTCACCGCGCGGCTGAAACCCGGCGGGCTCGTGGTCGACGTGAAGTCGCTTCACGGCCGGGCGGCCTTCGCGCGGTTGGGCTTCACGGCCGGGCGGCCTTCGCGCGGTTGGGCTACGAGGTCTGGCGGCTCTGAGGCGGGCCGGAACAAGCAGGGAGGCACGCCATGCACGAGACCGCCGACGAGTCCGGCACCACGGCGATCGTGGATCGGCATGCCCGCTACCCCGACGCGCAGATCCGCGCGATCCTGAACGCCACGCGCACGATCGCCCTGGTGGGCGCCTCGGCGAACCCCGCCCGGCCAAGCTGGATTGTGCTCAAGTACCTGATCGACCGGGGCTATCTGGTCACCCCGGTCAATCCCGGCCTCGCCGGGCAGGACCTGCTCGGGCGCCGGGTCCTGGCTTCCCTCACGGAGGTCCAGGCCTCCCTCGCCGGGCAGCCGATCGACATGGTGGAGATCTTCCGCAATTCCGCCGCCGCCGGCCCGCTGGTGGACGAGGCGCTCGCCCTCGACCCGCTGCCGAAGGTGATCTGGATGCAGCTCGGCGTGCGCGACGACGCGGCCGCCGCCCGGGCCGAGGCTCGCGGACTCACGGTGATCATGAACCGCTGCCCCAAGATCGAGTACGGGCGGCTCTCGGGCGAGATCGGCTGGACGGGCGTGAACTCCCGCATCCTCAGCGCGCGGAAACCCGTGCTCGCGGCCAAGGGCGTCCAGAAGCTCACCATCGCGGAGCGGGGCCGGCGCGGCACGTGAATGCGGGAGGCTCGCGGTCCCCGACAGCGCCTCGTGGCAGGCTGAACAGAAGGTCCCATCCAACCTCCTCATCCTGAGGTGCCCGCGTCAGCGGGCCTCGAAGGAGACTTCCAGAAGGCCTCGCGATCCCTGGAGCCCTCCTTCGAGGCCTCCGCTGCGCTGCGGCGCCTCAGGATGAGGGGGAGGGATGGACAGCCGATCCGAACCTTCGCGGTCGCCTGACGCAAGGTGTGTGGTATTCTGATACCGAATGCATCAACCCATTCTATCGGCTCGTCTTTTCGCGATCTCCTATTTTCCTGTTGACCCGGCCTCCGAGCCCAGCTATCCACCCGCCACCGCCGCCGCGTGCACCCCACGCGGCGGCTCGTTTTTCGGCACCCCGATGCCTGAATGCCCCGACCCGTCGGGGCCGGATCCGTCGGAACCCCTGGGATTTGGCTATGAAGACCACCTCGCTGAAGCCCGCCGAGGTCGACAAGAAGTGGATCGTGATCGACGCGGAGGGCCTCGTGGTGGGCCGTCTGGCGTCGATCGTGGCGATGCGCCTGCGCGGCAAGCACAAGGCCGCCTACACGCCCCACGTCGATTGCGGCGACAACGTCATCGTCATCAACGCCGAGAAGGTGAAGTTCACCGGGCGTAAGTACAATCAGAAGAGCTATTTCTACCACACGGGCTACCCGGGCGGCATCAAGGAGCGGACGGCCAAGTTCATCCTCGAGGGCCGGTTCCCCGAGCGCGTGGTCGAGAAGGCCGTCGAGCGCATGCTGCCCCGCGGCCCGCTCTTCCGTCAGATCCTCGGCAACCTCCGCGTCTACAAGGGCGCCGCGCACCCGCACGAGGCCCAGCAGCCGCAGGCGCTCGACGTCGGCGCCCTCAACCGCAAGAACGTGAGCGCTTGATCATGGCGACCCTGCAGTCACTCGCCGACCTCAACCGGTCGAACACCGGCGCGGTCGATCCGGCCAACGAGGCCCCCGTGCACGTCCAGAAGCTGGACGCGCAGGGCCGCGCCTACGCCACCGGCAAGCGCAAGGACGCGGTCGCCCGCGTCTGGATCAAGCCCGGCAAGGGCACGGTCACGATCAACAAGCGCCCGGTGGAGACCTACTTCGCCCGTCCGGTGCTGCGCATGATCCTGCGCCAGCCGCTGGAGATCGCCGGCCGCGTCGACCAGTACGACATCACCGTCACGGTGGCGGGCGGCGGCCTCTCGGGTCAAGCCGGCGCGGTGCGCCACGGTCTGTCGAAGGCCCTGACCTACTACGAGCCGGAGCTGCGCGCCCCGCTGAAGCGCGAAGGTTTCCTCACCCGCGACGCCCGCGTGGTCGAGCGCAAGAAGTACGGCCGCAAGAAGGCCCGCCGCAGCTTCCAGTTCTCCAAGCGCTGATATCCGGTCACACCGGTGTCACGGAGAGGGCGGCTCCTGCGGGGGCCGCCCTTTCGCGTTTCTGACGGTCCACTGCTGCCGTTGACACGATGGTGCAGCGCGATCACCTGAACAGCCGTGCCCGACTCGGGCGGAGCATGGGATTTCGAAAGCGAGACGGACGATGGCTGGCGACGGCGCGAGGAAGCCCACTGTGTTCATCGACGGCGAGGCCGGTACCACCGGCCTCGGCATCCGCGAGCGCCTGGAGCGCGACGGCCGGGTCACCCTCCGCAGCATCGCCCCCGAGCACCGCAAGGACCCGGAAGCCAAGCGCGCCCTGCTGGCCGAGGTCGACCTCGTCGTGCTCTGCCTGCCCGACGAGGCCGCCCGGGAGACCGTGGCGCTGGCCGACAGCCTGCCGGGCGGTGGCCCGCGCGTCCTCGACGCCAGCACCGCCCACCGGGTCGCCGAGGGCTGGACCTACGGCTTCCCCGAGCTGACCCGAGAGCAGGGCGCGGCGATCGCCCGCGCCCGGCGGGTCGCCAATCCCGGCTGCTACCCGACCGGGGGCGTCGCGCTCCTGCGGCCCCTGGTGGAGAGCGGGTTGATCCCGGCCGACCAACCGATCAGCGTCAACGCGGTGAGCGGCTACAGCGGCGGCGGCAAGAGCATGATCGAGGCCTACGAGCAGGGCACGGCGCCGCCGTTCCAGCTCTACGGCCTCGGCTTCGCCCACAAGCACCTGCCGGAGCTGCAGCTCTACAGCCGGCTGACCCGGCGGCCGATCTTCGTGCCCGCGGTGGGCAATTTCCGGCAGGGCATGCTGGTGAGCGTGCCGCTCCACCTCGACGCGCTGCCGGGCAAGCCCACGGCGGGCGACCTGGAGGCGGCCTTGCGCGACTGGTACGCCGGCCAGACGCTGGTGCAGGTGGTGCCCGGCGCCGCCACGGGCGCGCACCGCGAGAAGATCGAGCCGGAGGATCTCAACGACACCGACCGGCTGGAGCTGCGGGTATTCGGCTCGTCCGAGCATCGGCAGGCGGTGCTGGTGGCGCGCCTCGACAACCTCGGCAAGGGCGCCTCGGGGGCGGCGGTGCAGAATCTCGGGCTGATGCTCGGGCTGGACGGCTGAGGCGGCCGCCGCGTCAGATCAGATCGGTGCGCCACGTGACGCCGGTGCGGATCACCTTCGCCGGCACGCCAGCGGCCATGACGTTGGACGGGATGCTGCCGCGCACCAGGGAATGCGCGCCGATGAAGGATCCGTCGCCGATCGTCGTGCCCTTCAGCACCGTCGAGCGCGCGCCGATCCAGACGCGGTGACCGATCAGGATCGGGCGGGCGGGATTGATCCGCGCGCCGGTCTCCAGATCGATGACCGAGTGCATGTCGCTCACCGACACCGTCACCTCGTCGGCGATGAGGCAGTTGTGGCCGAAGGTGATCTCGGCCGCTTCGTGTGCGGAGATCTGCGCGTTCCCGACGAAGGACGTGAACTCCGCCACGATCAGCTTGGTCGGCGCCACGATGTGCATCCGGGCCTTGGCCAGCCGCACGTGATCCCCGACATGGACCGTCGCGTCGGACCCGCAGTGAAGATAGATGTCGTCACTGTTCGAGTTCTTCCCGATCATCACGTGGTTGTTGCTGCGCTCGAAGAAGATGGTTCCGTTCTGCGTCTCGAGGAAATCGTCGGCCGCATCGATCTGGTTGTTGTGTCCGAGGTCGACGATCTTGATAGGCATGCTTGGTCGATCTCAGCTGGGAGGGCCCGGGCGAGCGGTCGCGACGACGGCGTTCGCGGCACGCGGGCGCGCAACGACCGGAAGGCGTCAGATATCGCACCGACCGGCGCAGCCTGTCCATGTCGGGCGCGCGACGCCGCGGCGCGCCGAAGCGGCCCCTCGACCTCCCCGCCGGCCTCCCGTAGAGACGGCGCGCGGATCCGGATCACGGCGTCGTACGCGACGGCGCGGAATGTTCGGCCTGCGGCGACGTTCGCGATCGGAGCCTGCCGGGATGGACCGCGGTCGAGCCAGCGCGCGACGTCGGGCGGGGAACACGGAACGCAGTCGATGGCAGACGAACAGGCTTCTCCTCGCGACCTCGTCGAACTCGCTCCGGGCAGCCCGTGGACGGTCGTCGATCAAGATGGCGCGTCCGGGACCGGCGCCTGGCGGCAGGTCGACCTGGGACTCCGCTTCCCCGTCCACACCATCGCGCTCGGGCGGGCCGGGACGGCTCCCTCGGAGGTTCGGATCGCCTTCTCCGACGACGGGGTGACGTGGGCGTCCCCCGAGATCGTCCCGGGGTCCGACAGTGCGAACGCCGCGGCGGCGATCGTGATCGCGCCGGGCGAGGCGAGCTGGACCCGCTACATCCGCGTCGCCGCCGCCGCGCCCGCCCGCGATGACGAAGCCGCCGCGCGGGTCTGGACCGAGCGCGCCGCCTTCGATCTGATCGTCTGGCGCACGCTCATGAACGCGGATTTCGACCTCGTCTCCGAGCGGCCGGGCGTCGATCTCTACAGGGGCTACCGCCTTCTCGGCCATCCGGATCAGCGAAGCCTGTCGGTCGTCGGCATCGATCTCTACGAGAACGGCGCCTTCGGCAATTTCATCATCCAGTGCCTGCTGGCCATCGGGATCTGCATCGCCCTCAAGCTGAAGTACATCAAGCTGCCCGCCCGGGACCGGAGCGAGGTCCTCGATTACGCGGAACCGCGCGAGATCGGCGGCATCACCTTCATCCCGGCCTCGCATCCGCTGCCGGCCGACGGCTATTTCCTGTCGGGGATGTTCTTCGACGTCCAAGTCCAGAAGCTCGCCGGCGATCTGGAGCAGGAGCGCTCGCGCCACATCATCACGAACTACATCCGCCCATTCTTCAACCGGCTGCCTACGCGGTTTCCGGAGAAGCCCGACGATCAGCTCCTCATCCACATCCGCTCCGGCGACATCTTCAGCACCTGGGTCGCGCCGCATTACCCGCAGCCGCCGCTGGCGTTCTACAAGCTCGTGATCGCGCGCCTGATGGCGGAGAAGCGCATCGCCTCCATCAAGCTGGTGTTCGAGAACCGCCTCAACCCCGTGATCCCGGAGCTCGAGGCGCATATCGCCGGCCTGGGCATCCCGTTCACGACGCAGAGCGGGACGCTCGCCGACGACGTCGCCGCGCTGGTGAACGGCCGCTATCTCGTCTTCGGCCTCGGCACGTTCGGTCCCGGCGTCTGCCATCTCTCCGAGCGCGTGGAGGAGGTGTACTACTTCGCGTCCGGATGGCCGCAGCACTTCAGGGGCATCCCGACCATCGGCAAGATCGTCGAGGTCGTGGACCGTGCGGGTGCCTACACCAAGGTCGGGGAGTGGGATAACTCGCCGGAGCGCCGCCAGATGATGATCGACTACCCGATCGAGCAGCTCGCCTTCGACGACCGGACGTGATCGCCGGCTGATCGCAGGCCGGCGCCAGGTCGCGGCCACACCGCGCAGACGCCGCACCTCGGCCGCGATCGGACGGCGGGGATCACAGGCGCTCCGTGAACGCCTCCTTGAGGGCGCCGTCGGCCATATGGGCCACATCGACCTGCAGTTCCGCCAGGACGGTGTCCCGGTTGACGGCGCCGCGGAACAGGTTCCAGCCGACGATCCGGCGCGACACCGTCCGGGTGTCGATGCCGGCCTCGAACATCAGGGATCGCAGCATCTGGTGCGGCTCCAGGCGCTTCCGGCGCAGGACGCTCTCAGGGTCCGCGCCGTCGAAGATCCGCCGCGTATAGGTCCCGATCCCGGCGATCTGCTCGGCGGCCGACCTGTCCGCCAGGATGAAGCGGTCTCCGACGCCCTCCACGACCTGCGCGTAGGCATCCTGGTCCACGACGGCCCAGTTCGACCGGCCTCGCATCTGCTGAAAGACGGAGGCGAGCGAGCCGGAGAGGTCGCACAGGTCCGGCCTGATGAACAGGACATGGGTCGGCGCCGGGCGCGACCGGTCGACGGCTGCCAGGATCTGCGTCACCGCGCCGATCCGCGAGATCATCCGCCCCTGATTCATCAGCATCGTGTTGCCGTCGACCGCGTCCGCGATGGTCCGGCCCAGCGCGCGCATGTAGCCGGCCTCGCTGTCGACGTCGAAAGTCGTCTCTCCAGGGAAGGAGCGGGCGATCCGGCCCTCATCGATCTCCATGCTGACATGCGCCTGGTCGAGGATCTTGCTCGCGACCCTCGGGCAATGCGGGCGGAGATCCGAGATCGTGCAGCAGCCCAGGCCTTTCAGGAGCGCCATGACCGGCGGCGACAGGAAGCCGCCGATCGTATCGATGTGGTCGTCGGGCAGGAACACCTTGCCGCCGGTCTCGCGCCAGGTGCAGACCGCGAAGGTCAGATCGACCTCCGCGGCGTGGGCGGCGAAGTCGTTCAGGATCCAGTCGCGCACCCCCGGCAGGGTCGCCTCGGGAAACCGCATCTGCCCGAAGACGGCGACAAGCAGGCGGGGCTTCGCCGGAGCGTCCGGAGCCCGCGGCGACGCCGCGCGCGGCTGGCGCGCCAACCGGGTCCTGATCTCCGCCTTTTCAAGCTCGGCGTCGCGCCAGGCCCAGGCCAGGGCGGCGTAGGCGGGATCGACGCGGTCACCGTCCGGGCGCGCCTCCGGGGCGGCGGAGACAGGCTGCGGCGCCAGCCGGCCCTTGATGAACAGGGGGTGGAGGAGGGCGTTCGGGAGACCGCGGTGTGCGTCTTCCAAGGCCTTGGCCTGTGCCGCGAAGCCGAACGACACCAGGAAGAAATACGCGACCGCGAAGCCCTCGGCAGACGTCTTGAACCGCGCCTGCGCGACCACGTCTGCCAGAGCATCGAGATCGTTGAGCCGATTGAAGCGGTCGAACAATATGTAAAGGATCGAATATAAAATATTCGGATCGCCCTCGATTTCCATGTAATGCCGGACGATCGCCTTATCGAAGGGGCCGCCGTCCATCTTCTCCATCACCAATTTGATGAAGAGGACCCGCCAGATGTCGACCAGAATGCCGTCGTTCCGGATGGCGTCGAACGCAATCCTCTGAAACTGCTGCGGATCGAACCCGGCCGGGGATGTCTTGTGGATGTAGAACAGGCGCATGACGTTCAGGTCGTCGCGCCTTTCCATGTCGGGGGTCACTCGGGCGAGAAGATGCTCGATCGCGCGCGCGTTGGTGTCGGGATACACGTTCACGCGGAACGTCAGCGCGATGAGGTTCGGATCCTGCGGGAACACGCCGTACAGGAAGGCCAGTCGCTGGAGTTCGCTCTGTGACGGCTGCGTTCCGGCGCGGCCGGCGAATTCGCGACACAGGGCCTGGGTGATCGTCTCGACGACGGGCGCGGGCAGGAGGGCCATGCCCTTGCGCACGGTGGCGTGTCCGACGGCGTGCCCCGTCCGGCCGGCATACGCGTAGATTGCCCGCGCGATCCGATCCGCCACGAGGCTTCGATCGGATCCCGTCCTCAAACCGATACGGTCGGTCATCGCATCCCGTCTCTGCACTTCGGTTCCGACAGCGCCGGGCTCGCGCTCGCGCTAAGAAGCCCGCGTGCCGCCTCCATCGTCGAACGTGGCATCACCGCGGTGCCGGGCGCGTCCCCATCTCCCGTCCGGACCGGGGTGTCGATCCCGCCGTATATCCGATCCGCCGGTCAGGCGAGAGGGCGGCCGTCCCCCCCGGATCCGCGCCCAGGGCGTCCGGCGTCGCGCCGGCTACGACGTCGGGGGCCGCGGAGTCGGGCGGGCGATCCGGTCACCTTGAGCCTCGCAGGCAGATCGCTTATGGCGTCCCGACCTCCCCGAACGCCCCGGACCCTGCCGGCCCATCATGCTCGATATCGTCATACCGATGGCTGGACGGGGGAGCCGGTTCGCGTCCGTGGGATATGCTCAGCCCAAGCCGCTGATCCCGATCCATGAGACCCCGATGATCAAGGTGGTCATCGACAACCTGCGCCCGACGCGCCCGCACCGCTTCATCTTCATCTGCCAGCGCGAGCATGTCGAAGCCTACGGCCTGGATCGGAAGCTCGCCGACTGGGCGCCGAACGCCGAGCTCGTCGCAATCGACGGCGTCACCGAGGGTGCGGCCTGCACCGTGCTCCTCGCCGAGCGGCATCTCTCCGACAACCCGCTGATGATCGCCAACAGCGATCAGTTCATCGACTGCGCGATCGATGCGTATCTGAGCCGGACCGACGACCCCGCAGTCGACGGCCTGATCATGACCATGACGGCGCACGATCCGAAATGGTCGTTCGTCGGCCTGGACGAGACCGGTCGGGTAACGCGCGTCGTCGAGAAGCAGCCGATCTCCGACGAGGCCACCGTGGGGATCTACAACTTCCGGCGCGGCGACGACTTCGTCCAGGCGGCCAAGCGCATGATCGCAGCCGAGAAGCGCGTCAACGGCGAGTTCTACGTCGCGCCCGTCTACGAGGAGCTGATCGAGGCCGGCGCCCACATCGCCTACATGAATATCGGCCGGGAGGCCGACGGGATGTACGGGCTGGGCACACCGGCAGACCTGGACCTGTTCCTGAGCCTGCCGATCTCGCGGGACGCCGCCCGCGCATGAGGATCATCAGCCATCGCGGCTGGTGGCATCAGCCGGACGAGAAGAACACCGTCCCGGCCTTCGAGCGCACGATCGCCGCCGGCTACGGCACCGAGACCGATGTCCGGGACAGCGCAGGCCGGCTGGTCGTCGCCCACGATCCCCCGCAGGCTGAGGCACTGCCCTGGGAGACCCTGCTCGACCTGTTCTCTGGGACCGGGCTGCCGCTCGCCGTCAACGTCAAGGCCGACGGGCTCGGGCCGGCGCTCGCACGCGCGTTCGACGGACGCGGGATCTCTTGGTTCGCCTTCGACATGTCCGGCCCGGAGACGGTCCGGTACGCGAACGCTGGCCTGCCGTTCTACACCCGCCACAGCGACGTCGAGCCCGAGCCGATCCTGTACGGCGCGGCGCAGGGCGTGTGGCTCGACGCCTTCCGCGGCGACTGGTTCGACAGGCCGGTGATCGAGCGGCATCTGGCGGCCGGCAAGGCCGTCTGCGTCGTCTCGCCCGAGTTGCACGGGCGCGATCCGCGCCCCGTCTGGGACTGGCTCTTGGCGATGCCCGGCGACATCACCCTGTGCACCGATTTCCCGGATCGGGCCCACCGCATGATCAGCCCATGATCAAGGCCGTCATCTTCGACATGGACGGCGTCCTGATCGACGCCAAGGACTGGCACTACGAGGCGCTGAACCGCGCGCTCGGCCTGTTCGGCATGGAGATCAGCCGCACCGACCACCTGACGACGTTCGACGGCCTCCCGACCCGGCGCAAGCTCGAGCTACTGACGGCCACGGAGAACCTGCCGAGCGGCCTCCACGGCTTCCTCAACCGGCTGAAGCAATCCTACACGCTGGAGATCGTCAGCACCCGGTGCCGGCCGACCTTCGCCCACGAGTTCGCCCTGGCCCGTCTGAAGGCGCGCGGCGTCAAGCTCGCGGTGGCGTCGAACTCCGTCCGGGACTCGGTCACGATGATGATGGAGCGCGCCAACCTCACGCCGCACCTCGACCTGATGCTGTCGAATGAGGACGTGACCCGGGCCAAGCCCGATCCGGAGATCTACCGGATCGCCATGGAGCGCCTCGGCGTCGCGCCGGAGGAGACCCTGATCCTCGAGGACAACGAGCACGGCATCAAGGCGGCCCGGCAATCGGGGGCGCACCTGCTCGTCGTCCAGACGCCAGCCGACGTCACGCTGGCGAACGTGGACCGGCGGATCGCCGAGATCGAGGCGGCGCCATGAACATCCTCATCCTGGCCGCCGGCGCCAGTGCGCAGACCGAGGACGACCCCTATCCGGTCTGGCTCTCCGAGGTCGATGGACAGCTCATGCTGGAGCGGCAGATGACGGCGCTCGCGCCGCTCGATCCCAACCGCTACATCGTCTGCGTGCGCGCCAGCGACAACGCGCGGCACCATGTCCGGGACATCGTCCGCCTGATCTCGCCAAAGGCCGACACCGTCGAGATCAAGCGCCCGACCGCAGGAGCGGCCTGCACCGCCCTGATGGCAATCGATCGGATCCAGGCCGACGAGGAGCTGATCATCCTGAACGCGACGGACCAGATCAGCGTCGACTTCGCCGAGATCGTGGAACGGTTTCGCGCCAGCGGCGCCGACGGCGGGGTGCTCACCTTCGACTCCCTGCACCCGCGCTACTCCTTCGTGCGCACCGACGCCGAGGGGCGGGTGATCGAGGTCGCGGAGAAGCGGCCGATCAGCCGAAAGGCCAATGCCGGCTTCTACTGGCTGCGCCGGGCGGGCGATTTCTTCGACGCCCTGCAGACGATGGTGCTGAAGGATGCTCACGTGAACGGCCTGTTCTACGTGGCCCCGGCGCTGAACGAGCTCATCCTCCGGCAGAAAATCATCCGGACGATCGGGCTCTCGAAGGATGCCTACAGGCCGATCAAGTCCCCGCGGCAGCTCAGCAACTACGAACACCTCACCGAGGGCGGATCCGCGTCATGAAGCATCACCGTCTCGAAGACATGACGGGGGGCTGGTTCCTCGGCGATTTCAGCCCCTGCGCGGCGCGCAGTTCGGACGCCGAGGTCGGCGTGAAGCGCTACGCGGCGGGCGCGCGCGAGGACAAGCACTTCCACAAGATCGCCACCGAGCTGACGGTCATCGTGTCCGGCACGGTCCGCATGTTCGATCGGGTCTGGCAGGCCGGCGACATCATCACGGTGGAGCCGGGCGACGCGACGGCCTTCGAGGCGTTGACGGACGCGGTGACCGTGGTGGTGAAGACGCCGTCCGTCCCCTCCGACAAGTATCTCGTTTGAGCCGCTGAGCCGGTCCCGCTCACGGGGCGCGATCGTACCCGGCGGCAGGCCGATCGGGTGATCCCACCCACCGCCTCATCCTGAGGTGCCCGCGGCAGCGGGCCACGAAGGAGCCCTCCAGGGATCGCGCGCTGGCTGGAGGGCTCCTCTGAGGCTGCTTCGCAGCACCTCAGGGTGAGGGCGTGGGTTGAGAGCTGACGCAAGGCTTCCCGGTCCAGGTCGTGGACCCTGTGCTCCGTGCACCGTTCGGTAGCCAGGAATCGTCTGACGTCCCGCAGGCCAAGGCACGGCAGCGGCGCAACCGTCTGCCGAAACCTTGCCCAGGATGTAAAAGTCGGTGACAAGCCCTCAGCCGATCACCAGGAGGACCCCGTTGGCCAGGGAGGACGAGGCGCCCGAGGCACTGTGCGTCAACGCGTACGACATGCATCGCGCCGAGGTGCGGATGGGGCAGCGCCGCAGCCTGCGCGGACGCCACAAGACGCTGGTCAGCTTCGCGGCGAAGTACCATTACGTCGAGAGTCAGCACCGTCTTGCAGCCGCGGCGGCGGCCACGGGTGACTTCGACACGGTCGAGAACTGGTCGCCCGACCGGCTGCGCCAGACGGCGTTCTACCGCGAGCACCGGGAGATCCTCGACCGCTCGCGCGGGGCGGGGAACTGGGCCTGGAAGCCCTACATCATCGCCGACGCGCTGGAGAAGCGCCGGGACGGCGACTTCATCGTCTTCAGCGACACGGGCATGCAGGCGGTGGGCGAGGATCCGCTGCCGCCGGTGGCGCCGCTCCTGACGTGGCTCGCCGGGTCCGAGCGCCGGGTCGCGGTCGGCGTGCTGCACGGGAAGCCGCAGCGGCTCTGGACCAAGCGCGACTGCTTCGTGCTCATGGAGTGCGACACGGAGCGCTACTGGGACGCCGACCAGATCCAGGCCTCCTGGATCGCCTTCATGGTGAGCCCGGCGACCCGCACCCTCGTCGCCGAGTGGCTGCGCTACGCGCGCGACGCCAGAGTCGTCACCGACATCCCCAACCAGCTCGGCCTCTCGGATTTCGACGGCTTCATCGATCACCGCTTCGACCAGAGCATCCTGTCGAACCTGATCTACAAGCTCGACCTCGAGATCCCGGCTTTGCGCGAGCCGTCGAAGCGGATCCGGACGCTGATCGACGAGTTCGAGCGGGACGCACTCGTCTGGGCGCGCCCGTCGGAGAACATCGCGCTGGGCAAGACCTGGCGCGCCAGCTCGGCCTCGCCCTGGTCCGGCACCACGGGGGTGTACGGCGAGCGCACGACCGGCGACCCGTCCTTCTTCTTCCACACGGGCCTCGACCGGAACCCCTGGTTCGTCCTCGATCTCGGCGCGGTCGAGCGCGTCTCGGAGATCCGGATCTACAACCGGTGGGGCCAGCCCAGCGAGCGGGCGCAGCTGATGCGGGTCTGGCTGGGCGAGACCGAGGACGCTTACCGCCTCGTCTTCGATGCCGTGGACGCGCACTGCCATCCGGGCCTCCCCCTCCACCTGCGGTTCGACAATGCCCGGTTCCGTTACTTGAAGGTCGATCTCGACGAGGAGCAGCATCTGCACCTCGACGGGATCGAGATCTTCGCCGCGCGCTGAGGCAGCCCGACGATGCCGGATGCGGACACGCCGCTGTTCCCGTTCGGGCCGATCCTGTTCTTCGGCGATTCGGTGACGGCGGGGCTGACGGCCGAGAC
Organism: Methylobacterium sp. A49B; assembly: GCF_053346215.1. Lineage (NCBI taxonomy): Bacteria > Pseudomonadati > Pseudomonadota > Alphaproteobacteria > Hyphomicrobiales > Methylobacteriaceae > Methylobacterium > Methylobacterium sp. A49B. Next base: position 7,158 of record NZ_JBKFBO010000088.1, on the reverse strand, counting down.
GCCGGACCTGTTCTCCGGGCCGCAGACGGTGCCCCGGGGCATCGCCGGGCAATCGACCCGCGACATGGCGCGGCGCCTGCGATCCGACATCGCCGCCTACGGCGCGAAGGGCCTGCACCTGATCGCCGGCCGCGACGACATCCTCACGCAAGGCCGCTCGCTCGCCTGCGAGGCCATCGTGGCCGACATCGCCGCCATGCTGCGGGACGCGCGCGACCTCTACGTGCGCGCCTGGGTCGGCTCGATCCCGCCGGTGGATCCGGCCGCACCGGAGGCGGCCGGATTGCCGCTCGCCCTCATCGGGCAGGTGAATGCGTGGCTGCGCGACCACGCGCAGGATTACGGCGCGGGCTTCATCGACTACGACGCCGTGCTCGCTACCGGGACGGGAACGCTCAGACCCGAATTCAGTGCCGACGGCGTGCGCCTCAACGGAGCCGGCTACGCGGCGCTCCGGCAGGCGATGATGGCGGCCCTGACGGCCCCGGGAGTCGATCAGCTCTGGCCGCCGGAAGAGAGCGAGGATGCCGCGCGACGGCGCAAGTTCCTGCACCATTTCGGCTATCTCGACTCGAACACGCGCTACCCGAGCCCGTTCATCCAGTTCGCCGGCAAGCCCGGGGCGAGCCATTACGGGGTGCCGTTCGACGCGAACGGCTTCCTGAACGCGGTCCCGATCACCGAGGCCAAGCCGCCCGGGGAGACCCGGATCCTGGTGGTGGGCGACTCGACCACCATCGACGGCGGCGACATCGCCAGGACCCTCGCGGGCCGCATCGAGCGGATCCTGCGGGCGGACGGGCTCGCCGGCGCGAAGGTCTACAATTTCGGGGTGATGTCGAGCTGCCTCACGCAGATGACGCACCTGATCTGGTCGCGGCTCGTGACCTGCGCCCCCGATGCCATCGTGGTGCTCAGCGGCAGCACCGACCTGTTCCAGCCCTGGACCTACGATCCCCGGCCCGGCCACCCCTACAATGCCTTCATCACCGAGCGGCTCTACGACCACTTCTTCGACACGCACGACCCTCGGGCGCGCGAGGATGGCCTGTCCTACGAGGCGCTGGTCACGCTGATCTACGAGGAACTGAAGCGGCTGCGCGCCGAGGTCGGCTGGCAGAGCCCGGGCTGGGAGGATGCCATCGTCCACCACTACCAGCTGGCGGCCCACCGCCTGACCAAGCTGTCCCACGATCACGGCGTGCCGATCGTGAGCGTCCTGCAGCCGACGGTGCTGCGCAAGCGGCACCTCACGGAGGTGGAGCGCGGCGTGGCCTCGGGGGCGTTCCTGGCCTATCTCGACCGCCAGTACGCCAAGCTGGAGGCGTTCACGGCGGACCTCGCGGCCCGGCGCCCGTACCGGCGCACCTTCACGGCCCTCGACCTCAGCGGGATTTTTCAGGACCGGGAGGAGGGGACCTTCTACGACATCGTCCACTACGACGATCCGGCCCGGGAGATCGTCGCGGCGCGGCTGGCGGGCGAGATTCGCGGCGCTCTGGCGCGGGCACGGGCTCAGCCGCTGCTCGCGCGCATGCGCGAAGTGATACGGGGCGGTCGAGGCGCGCAAGATCCGTTTCACCTCAGCTGAGGGCGCACGGGGTGATGATCCAGATGTAGCCCGGCAACGGATCGGACGGCTGCAACCGCGCTGTCATCGGGCTGAGGAGCGCATGGCGCGAAAGCTCAAGGAGTGCCGCGAGTCGCCCTCGGTCCGGCGGTCTGGTAAGAGTTCGCGGACCATTTCCCGAAGGCTGTTGCCATGCGATCGTTCGTCGTCCTCTGCCTTCTACTTCTGACATCCGCGGAAGCCTCCGCGGCCTGCCGGTGCGCCTGCGTTAGAGGTACGATGCGTCCGATCTGCGAACCGACCGACCTCGTTGAGCCGATCTGCCAGGGCCTGTGTTCGGACGCCATCCGCTCAGAGAATGTCGTCCGGCCGCTCGCGGGTGGGCGACAGGCGTTCGAGCCGGTCCAGCCGATCCAGCTTGGAAGGCCGACCGTGACGTTCAATCCCTTGACCGGTCTCCCGGAAGACACATCGAACTACGAGGTCGGGACCAACGGGTATGCCCTCGGAACCGCGGGCGTCACGACCGGCACCAGCCAGCTTTCGAGCGGCGCGTCCTCGGCCGGGGCCGGACGATAGACGCGCGCCGCTCCACGCTTCTGCCAAGGTCGTGATCATCCGCGCCTGTTGAGTCGGACGAGATGGACCTGCGGCTAGCCGCCGCCCGGTCACCCTCGGCTCGACGGCAGCGCTCTGCTCCCTGGCCGAACGTCGGCCAAGTAGCTTTTCATCCACGCGATGGTGCCGATCAGGCCCTCCTGTAAGGGGACCTGCGGCTGCCAGCCGAATTCCGACCGGATCAGCGCCGTGTCGAGCACGTTGGCCGGCACGTCGGCTGCGCGGCTCGGCTTGTGCACGCAGGGCAGGCGGTCGCGTCCGAAGGCCGTCTCCAGCTCGGCGATGACTTGGTTGACACTCAAGCCCAGGCCGCTGCCGACATTCATGACCTTGTGCGATCCGTCGTAGGCGGTGGCGGCGAGGAACGCGTCGCTGACGTCGTCGATGTGCAGGAAGTCGCGCACCACCTCCCCGGTCCCCCAGACTTCCAGCGGCAGTCCGGAAAGGATGCGATGGATGTAGCTGCCGATCAGGCCCTGATGCTTGGTGCCGAGCTGGAACCGGCCATAAGGGTTGGCGATCCGCAGGATCTGGTAGTCGATCCCGTGGAGGTGCCGGTACAGATAGAGCGACTTCTCGATCATCAGCTTGCTGATGCCGTAGGCCGAGATCGGGTCGGTCGGGGCCTGTTCGGGGATCGGGATGGCGCGCGGGATCCCGTAGATCGCGCCTCCGGAGGACGAGAACACGAGCTTCCGGATCCGCGCGGAGCGGCAGATCTCGAGCAGGTGCAGGGTGGCGATCGGGGCGGCTTCGAGCTCCGCGGACGGATCCCGGTTGGAACTCTCCGGGATCGAGCCGGCGATCAGGTGGAAGACGATGTCCTGGCGCTCGACCGCGTTGGCGATGGCCAGCCGATCGGTGAACTGGCCCGTCACCCGGGCGACGCGCCGATCGAGGGCCTCGGGCTGGGGATGGCTGCGGCTGAAGCAGGTGACCTCGGCCCCCGCGGACGCGAGACGGTTGCACAGGTTCAGCCCGACGAAGCCGCCGCCGCCCAGCACGAGACAGCGGGCCCCCGCAAGCGATGGGGCGGCTCGGGCGGGGGCCTGCCCGGTGGGCGCGCCGCCAGTCATGGCGTCGGATCGTCCCCGGGTGTGGCCGGCTCCTGCATCGCGATCAGATCCTCGACCAGCGCCAGCGCCGTCTCTTGCAGCGCGCGGCGCGTCGGTTCGAGCGGCGCCTTCCCGTAGGCCCGCGCCGCCGCGTAGGCGGCCGCGTAGGCGGCATCCCAGCCGGCGGCGAAAACCCGTGGGCCGGCGGCTTCCAGCGCATCGCGGACGGTCACCCAGGCGGCCCGGTGGGCCGCGTCCCAGGCCGCCTCCCGGACCTCGCAGCCCGTCTGCCGCAGGGTGAGGTTTGCGACGGCGGCGCGCTTGCGGGCGCGCTTCAGGTGATCGCACAGGGACGCGAGATCGGCGACATCCTGGAGCGCCGGCAGATCGGCCAGCTCATCGCCCTCGACGATCAACTTGGCGAGATGAAACCACGCCGGCACGTGGGTCCGGACGAGCCAGTCGGCCACCCGGGCGACGCGCCGGCGCTCCAGCGTCTCCGAGCCGCGCGTCCCGACGAGCCGCGGGAGGAGGGGACGGATGAGGGTATCGCGCTCGGCCTGAGGCAGGCCGTCGCTCCAAGTGCGGATGAACGCCGCGATGCTCGGCGCCGCGCAGGCGGGATGGTCCGACACCGGCTCGCCGGCGATGAAGGCCACGGCCTCCATCGCACACAGGGCACCGCCCTCGGGATGCGCCCCCGCGGCTAGGGTGGCGACCTGGGCGAAGCGATCGGGATCGACCGCCGGCTTCTCGATCCGGACCATGGCCGGCTTCCCTCTCCTCGACCCAGGTTCGAAGGCCTTTCAGGCTGAGACAACCGGGTGACCAGCCTCCCAGACCTTCAAGCAAGCCGGGAGGTCCCACGCAACCGGGCAGTCTTCATCCGGACCGCCTTCCGCAGCAAACCCGTCCCCGGGCGGAGCGAAGCAACCCAGGGCATCGGAACGTCGATCAGCCTGGCGCCGCTGGATTGCTTCGCTCCGCTCGCAAAGACGGTTAAGCCTCCTGATCCGCCTTCTTCACGCGGTGCGTCATGATGATCGAGAGCCACGGCACCACCGCGTGCGCCACCTCGATCCGCAGCAGCACCTCGAGGTGCAGCGCGTAGGGCAGGGCGAACTGGAAGCCGCAGCGCGCCTCCTCCATCGTAGTCGGCATCTCCCCCGTGACCGCCGCGATGACGTCCGGCCGGTGGATGTCGACGGGGATGCGCTGCACCGCGCCGTCGATCTCGGCGACGAGGGTGGCCTTCTCCCGGCTCGCCGCGACAATCCAGCCGGTGAAGACGACCTGCCCGTCCTGGATCTCGGCCCAGACGCGATCCTGCGGCGCCTCGAGATGCGCGCGCGCGAAGGCGTCCGGCAGTTCCCCCTCAAGCTCCGCGACGGTGCAGCCGACGTCAAACTTCTCGAAGCCGCGGCCCTCGCCGAAGATCGTCGCGAACCGCTTCTGGTACTGGCCGATCAGGAGGTTCTTGATGGTCTCGTCGAGACCCGACCACTGGCCCTTGGTCTGGATCGTGTAGACCGACAGGATCTCGCGCAGGAAGGCGATGCGGCCCTTGTCGGCGACGTAGAGGTTCATCAGCCAGTCGGCGGCGCCCTTCTCGTCGTAGAACGAGTCGGGCACGCGGCGCAGCGCCTCGGCGCGGTAGAAGCAGGCCGAGAAGTTCGCGGTGAGCGGCGCCCGGGCCAGAACCGGGAAGCTGATCGTCCCCGTCTGATAGCGGCCCTGCTCCTCGTGCGGCATGAACGAGCCGTTCGCCACGTGGTGCAGCAGGACCCAGTTGAAGCACATGTCGAGCGCCGGGTCCGTCCGCAGCATGCGCAGCTGCAGGCCGATCTTCCGGTCGGAGATCCAGTGATCGTCGCCCTCGCAGAAGGCGACGAACCGACCGGTGCAGGCGCCGATGCAGTCGCGCATGTTGTGCAACATGCCGAGGTTCCGGTCCCGGGGCCGGACGGTGATCCGGTCCGGATGGCGGAGGCGATATTCCTCGATGATCTCGGTGGTGCCGTCCGTGGAGAGGTCGTCGCCGATCACCACCTGCATCCGGAACAGGCCGCGCTGGCCGAGCACCCCGTCGAGGCAGCGCCGGATCGTGCCGGCGTGGTTGTAGGCCGTGACGACCACGCTGACGGTGAGCTGATCCTCGATCCAGGCCCGCAGGGCGGCGGGGTCCTGCCGCGGCCGGCCCGGGGCGTCGAGGCCGATCTCGATCAGGGCCGTCTCGGCGATGTCGGGATGGTCCTCGATCAGCTGCGCGAGGCGCGCCGGATCCTCCTCGTCGAGATAGGCCTCGGCCAGGCGCCGGAAGATGCGCTTCTGCGTCGCCTCGTACTGGTCGGCGTAGCGGCCGCCGAAATGGCCGCGCAGCTGCCGGTAGAACTCGATCTCCGACTTGCCGAGCCGCTTGTGCCGCGCCAGAACGGTGTCGAAGGCGGCCCACATGCCGCCGGCGTGCTTGCGATACACGCCCATGACCTGGGGCAGGAACCCGATCCGGCCGACCTCGGCATGCATCAGGTGGATGTACCAGTCGGCCGGGATGATGCCGCGGCCGATCTCCAGCCTCTCGCGGCCGCGATAGCGCCAGCGGTAGAACACGCTGTTGGTCTGGATGAAGTTATGCGCGACGAGGTCGGACAGGGATGGCTGCGGGTTGGGGTGCTCCGGATACTGCTCCTCCACCGCCGGCATGTCTTCGTAGACGACCTTCACCGGATGGTAGCACAGGGTGTATTCCGGCCGCTGCCGCATGTATTCGAACTGGCGCTGCAGCTTGTCGGGATCGGTCCAGTAATCGTCGCCCTCGCAGATGGCGACGTACTCGCCCGAGACGCGCGAGGCGATGTCGTCCAGGTTCTTGACGACGCCGATATTCTCGGGCCGCAGGATCGCGACGATGTTCGGGTGCCGCGCGGCGTAGTCGGCGATGATCTCGGCGGTACCGTCGCTCGATTTATCGTCGCCGACGATCAGCTCGAAGGGGAAGTCCGTCCGCTGGCTCAGGATGCTGTCGAGCGTCTGGCGGATGAACGGTTCCTGGTTGTAGGTGATGCACAGCACCGAGACGACCGGCTTGCCCGCCTCGGAGCCGGCGTCGCCATAGCCCTGCTGGCGCAGCCATGCGGCGAACGGGTTGACGTATGTGCCGTCCACCGCCTCGTCGGGCGTGCCCGGAAAGTCCGGCCGCGGCTGCCGGCCGAGCCGGGCGCCGTACTTCACGTAGTGCTCGAGCGGGGACAGATCGGTCAGGCCGACGTCGGGGTAGCGTGCCGCGTACCAGAGGTGGTCGAACTGCCCGCTGCGATAGATCGTCGAGAAGTCGTCCTGCCAGGGCTCCGGCTGAGGCGGGGCTGCGGTCTCAGCGGCACTCTGCATCGATCGTGTCCTCGCACAGGTCTCGGCCGCTGGCTGGCGCCGCACGCGGCGACGCTCCGATCAATGCGGCGTCGGGCGAACGGTCCGGGCCGGCGTCAGAGCGCACTCGGCGGCCGCGCCTCGGCGTAGCCATGGTTGAAGTAGTGCTGCGTCGGGTCGGCGCCCGCGCTCGCCACATCGCCGTTGCACTTCAGGTAGAAGTCCCGGTCGAACAGGCCCGAGGTCTCCAGCCAGCGAAGCATCGTGTCCTCGCCGACCACCGGCGCGCCGTCGGGAGAAGCGGCCGCAGTCTCGCGGTAGAGCTGGACGAGCCGGGCGATGCGGGCGGCCACGTCCTTGGCGGCGGGCCGTCGGACAGAGGCGGCGACCACGCTCGACTGCTCCCCCGGGCGGCGCCGTTGAAGGTCGGCCTCGGCTAGGCGAACCAGACGCGCGAGCTCGCCCTGCGCTTCCTTCAGGCGAGCCTGCGTCTCGACCAGTTCCGCCCGTAGCGTCTCGACGTCGTCGACCAAGAATCGCTCCGTCCCA
>NZ_JBKFBO010000087.1:0-7574 GCF_053346215.1 Methylobacterium sp. A49B | reverse complement strand
GCTACGCTTTCAACTCGACAGATGGCAGAGTGCCGTCATCATGCCGATCCGGCCCGAGCACCGCTTCTTCTATCCGATCGACTGGGCGCAGCTCTCAGCCGTGATCCGGTTCGGCCGGGCGAGAGGCTGCTGCGAGGGCTGCGGACGGCCGCACGGGCGGACGGTCCACCACCTCGGCGACGGTCGCTGGTGGGACGCTGAAGCTAGTCGGTGGCGTGATGGCTGGGGCCGGCGGACCCGGTTAGGAGTGGAAGCCGACATTCTCCGCCGCGTACGCCACACACAGGTCGTCCTGGCTACGGCTCATCGGGATCACGACACCTCGAACAATGCGGACGCTAACCTCGCGGCCTTCTGCCAGCGCTGCCACATGATCCACGACCGCCCGGAGCATCGGAGGCGGCGCTGGCGCACACTGTTCAGGCGGAAGGCGCTGGGCGACCTGTTCGGTGGGCCCTACGCCTAGGATCGCGGCTTTAGAAGCTGGCTTGAACGTCAGCTGCTTCGACCGAGATCCAAATCGCGGATCAGGTCGCCGATCGGGTCACCTTCGGCAGCCCTCCCTTGCGGAACTGACGGCACCAGCTTGCCCGATAGTCTCGGTACCGTCCGGGCGCCCGGCGGCGGAGACACCGTTGCATGGTGCGCCAGCAGCGTCGCGCTGTCCGCCATCAGCATGGCAGGCTCGCTGCCGTGCAGCTTCCGCGGTGGGTCGGTCCAGATGGTCGGTGTAGAAGGTGCGCCAGCAGCCACTGTGATGACCCGCGTTCTGCGATCCGATCGCTCATAGTTACCTGGATGCAGGACGTGGGCAGCCACGAACAGCCCGAGGGCAGCAATCGCCGTGGTGGCGAGTGTGGATCGATAGTGTTCCATATCGGCAGAACAAACGGTCAAGCTCGACGTTCCGGCCGACCCTCTGCGATAGCTAACTGTGACTTTACAGCCGCAGGCCGCTGCTCAAACCACCCGGTAAACCACCGGCCTGAGGATGCGGTGAATTGCTTAGATAGGGCTGCAACCAAGGGGGCGCTTCAGAGTTGGAAGCCGGACTCCTGGCGGGGCCAGGATACCACGGATCCAGTCATGCCGACCGAGCTACACGACAAGGCCCACATCGACATGTTCGACCGCGCCGCTCGCGAGCACTGGGCGATGCACTTCGGGGTCACCGAGGATCGTCTGCGCAAGGCCGTGCGGATGGTCGGTTCCCGCGTCACCAGCGTCGCCGCCTACCTCGGTCATTCCGCCCGCTGACCGAGCGAGGTCGACATGGGCCGGGTAATCCACGTCAGCTCGAGCGGCGATCGGTGGGTCCTGTTGCGCGATACCGGTGATGGCCGAAGCTTCGTCCGGCACGAGGCCAATCCTGCCTCGGGAAGCCACGTCACCGAGATCGGTCTCTCCGCCTTCCTCGCTGCTGACCGTGGTGGCCCAGAGCACCAGGCGCTTTGGCAGCTGATCGTTACGCTGACGGAGGACGAGCCTACGCCGGCGACTGTAGTCGCTTAGAGCGAATTGGCACCGCCCCTAGCAGGCGTGTTTTATCGACGAGCAAGGCCGTGGCGATCTCAGCCAGCGCGACGTGCTCGATCTCAGCGATGCCATCATGATCAGCTACATCGGCTGCTACGAGGAACACGCCCTCGCGCTGCTCCGCCGGCCGTCCGGCGATCGCCGCGATCCGGCGCAGGTTGTCCGCCCGCCCTGCTCGGGTACGCGCCCGGCCGATCGCCTCGTACAGAGCCTCCTCCAGCATCAGGACGTCGTAACCCTTCTCCAGGATCGGGCTGGCCATCACACCGGTCAGGGCGGTCTCGAACTCCTCACCCGCGACCTCACCGTCGGCGACGATGACGTTGGCTGCTGCTGAGACACCAGCCTGCATCAGCGCCTCGTCGCCGGCATAGGCGGCGACCGTCTGACGGAAGCGAGTGAGGAGGTCTTGTACGAAGGGCATGCCGATGTGCCGCTGATGAACGTCGACAGCTATACGAAGGCGTGAACTGAGACTCGGGACCCACCCAGGCTGACCTGTCGCCGCCCGCTCCCGCCATGCATGCCGTGGTTCGGCGCCACGTAGGGCCGGCGCGACAAGTCGTAGAGGACGTTGCCGACCAGGCCCGCAGCTCGGCGCAGAGTCGCGCCCTCGCAGGTGGCGGCGACGCGGATGCCGATCTGATGGGTGTGGCTGCGGCCGTAGAGCCAGACGGCGAGCCTCGCCCGGGTCGCCTCCGGGATACCGTCGAGGAGATCAGTCAGCGTGGCAGGCTCGGCCCTGGTGAGGCGCGTCACGAGCCCGAGCGGCACCGGGCAATCATCTGTAAAATCTTCGGCGGTGATCAGGCGGGCTTGGGTCACGAGGATACCTGCGGGTTTACCCTCGCAGGTTCGGAGCCGGTGGTTAACGATTTCTATCGGCGGCAAGCCGCCTTTCACTTTGTGAAAAGATCATCGGCACCATGAGGCAGCGCCGCACCAGCGCATGCGCCCGATCGATCCCGTCATGGCTGGATCACCGACGAGCTGACGATCCTCCGTCTTGGGTCTATTCGCCTCGACCAGCATGGCTGCGGAGAAGCAGCACAGGATCAGGGTGGCGACCCATAGGCAGGCTTGGAGGGCACGGGCGGTACGCTTCGACATACGCGCCAGCGTGGCGACGCAGTGTTAGCGAAGCCTTTCGCATCGTTCCGGCGAGAGGGCTGCCATCATTTCGGATCGATGCCGACGTTACGAGCCATAACCCAGCCGTGCTCGCACGGGCCGGTGTACGCCTGCTCAACGGGCACGAAGATCGTCGTCTGGCAGCCAAGCAGGGCGGCTCCGTAGACGACGCCCAGCCACGGCCCGAGCTTCTCGCAGATCACGACCATGTCACCGTCGTGCAGGCGTCCGATCTCGCGGAAAGGCGCTTCGCCAGGCCCACTCTGTACCGACAGGAAATTCTCGGATTTCGACCCCACCTCGATCACACGCCCCTTCTCTGGACAGGCGTCGTCGCCGATCGAGCCACGCATCAGGATTGGCACGTTCAGGGGCGTGGTCTCCGCCCGAGCCACGCTGGGCAGCGTGAGCGCGAGAAGCAGCACGAGCCGTGATGCTATCGAGGGCATGAGGGTGCTGTGCTGCCGGAGGATTACGAAGACCGATGCCGCGATCGTCTGTCGGCGACAGAGCGGACAACGCAGCCTTTCACGAGACGATCCAATCCAGTGCCCGGACGGGCGTGCCAGAACCAGCAGCTCGCCCCCCGCGTTGATCGGCGGACGCACGGAGTTTCTGATGACCATGCCGGACCTCACCCGCTTGGCTGTGACGGAAGCCGCCCTTGCGTCCGCGGATCGGCTCTGGCGTGAAGAGATGCGCCGGACCTACGGGCCGGATGGGGTACTGGTTTACGGGTACGCTCCAGAAGGACAGGGTAGCCTCGGCACGCCGCTGCGACGCAGCTACGAAGCCCGGCGTGTTGCGGTCGCGCTATGGCGCAACGAGCGACGCCGAGCATCCTGAAGGATTGGCGCTGATGGACACCCGCCAACCCCCATCCGTCGAACCGATCGCAGAAGGGGCTCATGCCCGTGCGGTCGGCCGACCGAAGGATGCCTGTCCCTATCCAGCGGGCTCGGTCGAGCGGGCGGCGTGGCTCGAAGGGTATGACGGCACGCCCGCAGAGGACGGCCCAGATTTACCGGAAGCCGATGCCTGAAGCAGCAATTGATAAGAATTGATGCTGCGTGTCAGCTACCGATTACGCGCCGCCGCGCGCGTGCGCCATCACATAACGGCTTCAATCAGCCCGAGCGACTTCGCCTTCTCGGCCTCAATGTACCAGTTCTCCGGAGCCCGTTGCAGCACCTCCTCCATCGTCACAGATGAGCCGCGGATGAGGTTCTCGAAACCCTCGTTCTGGATGGTGATGGACGCCTCAATCTCGTTCAGCGTCGCCTTGAGCGCAGCGCCGCAGGTGGTGAGCGGGCCCTGGATATGAAGCTTCTTATCCAGCTTACGCTCGTGGATCATGAGCCGCGTTCCCCGGGTCAGGTACCGGTTCGGCCGGGCGAAAAAGCTCATGAAGGTGGTGCCTGCCGAGTAGATTGCTGCCTTGCCGAGGAAGACAAATCGGTGGTGTGGCTCCATCTCGCTGTGATACCGGATATCTTCGCCCATCATCCTTGCCACTTCCGGATCACCACCTAGAGTGGACAGTTCAATCACGACCAATTCACGTTCGCCGGCTTGCGTAAGTTGACGCCGAAAATCTTTGTACATGTCGTAATCGACCGGCCCAGATAGCAGAACGGCAGGCGTCTTGAAGGCCGAGGCGGCGAGAGACGGTAGGGTCATGGTTCGCTACGAGAGGACTGGAACGAAGACGAGTTCAGCGGCGCCTGCATGCGGCGTACCATAGGAAGCTTGAGCTCATCGAAAACGCAGCATCCCGCCTGCGTCTCGCTCGATCCTCATGGCCTCGACGAGGGCGTGAAGGTGACCGGCGTCGATCGCGGTTTCTACGAGCATGTCCTGAGCAGAGGCCAGTTGCTCGCGCAGCTCGGCGTTCTCAGCCGACAAGGACAGGAGGAGAGCGGTCACGACATCGCTCATCCGGACCCCAGCGCCGCACTCAAGCTACGGCGTGTAGCGGGGTGGATATCGGGTGGCGACAGCACTTCGTGAGCGCTCAGTACCGTTCGGTGGCCGCTATCTCCCGCAGAGCCTCCAGGGCTTGTTGCTTTCCGTCCTCTGTCACGATCATGGACCACAAGCGTAGGCATTCATCCGAGCTTAGATCAGCCCTCTTAAGCGGTGCATCGTCGAAAAACCGATCTATTGGTACATCGAGTGCCTCAGCAATTTGGCGAAGTCTAATTTGCTTCCTGACATTTGTACTCGTCATAGTGACCAAAAAATCTTGAGCCTGCGAAGGTAACTCTGCTGCTCATCAACACATTTCGGAACCGTTGGCACTGGTGGGAATATACTAGTATCGCCGACAGCAAGCAGGTCATTGATTGCGGACCAACGCCTAAGCTTTAGCGTCTGGGGGTGACCAAAGCCGGGGAGCGTTCCGTATGATCTTCGTCACAGCACCAGACGGCGAGGTAACTTACGTCAGCCTGAATTGGTGCTCGTTCACGGGGAGGGATGCTGCCTCGACCACCCGACATGGGTGGCTCGATGCCGTTCATCCGGATGATCGTGAGATCGCGGTCAATTTCCTGCGCAATGCGCGTGACCGGCAGTGTAAGTACAGCTTCCGCCATCGTCTGCGCCGAGCTGACGGGATCTACGCTTGGGTCGCCGGTGGCGCCGTCCCTTCATTCGGACCGCCCGACCATACCTTCCTCGGGTATCTCAGTTCGCTTACCGAGATCGCCGTGAGCGGTTCGGAGCCACTCGCCGCCTACGGCACGCTCGCGCGCTACGTCCCGCCACCTGCGCACCCCGCGACTACTTCCAATTCGGCGTTAGAACTCGTGGCTAATCATCTGCTGATGGCTCACAGCCTCATCGAGGAGGACGTGCCCAAGGAGATGCTGCCGGTGTTACGGCAGGCGCTGCTGATGGCAGGTACGCTGCTGGCGCGGAGCATGACCTCGCCCGATGCGGACGACCGCTTCCACTGACGCGCCTGTGGCGCGGCGGAAACACACGTCGGCGACTGCCTGTGGATGGCATCGGAAGCCTCCGATCCGTCAAGTTTTCGAGGTGAGCGTGAGGCTCCTTCTCCGACCCGGCTCTGCCATGCTCGCCATCCCCCACGCCTTCGTCCTGTATCATCGCGAGCGCCTTGCAGTGCTCGTCTCCTCAGCCTTGTTCCTGGCGGGCGCGCTGCCGCTATTCTGGGCGATCAGCTGAGGCGGCTGACGCCCGCCAGGGGCGGAACGGAAGTGTGCTATACTGCTCTAATCGACGAACCGACGGAGGTTCCGATGGACATGAAGCAGTCGATCGAGACGGCGGTCTTCGTCATCGCGGCGATCGCGCTGATCGCCAGCTTCTTCAACTTGCTGAGCCGAGAGCGGCGCCGCGAAGTCGGGTACACCTACGGCAGCGGTGGGGAGGTGGACTGGAATAGCGGCTCTTCGAACTCGTCGTCCGACACCGCCTCGTCCGTTGGTCACGGGGGCAGCAATTGCTCAGACGGCGGCTTCTCCAGTGGTGACGGAAGTTGCGGCGGTGGAGATGGCGGCGGATGAGAAAACTGAGGCGGTTATCTGCCTTGGCCGTTCGATGATCAGCGCGACTGCGCCGGCGAGGCCGCACCGAGACTAAGCGTGATCGCGCCCAGTGCTGCTCTGCCGGCGCCCGGCACACGGCCGGTCGCTACAGGAATGCTGGGGCTAGGTAGTTAACGAAGCATCACCAGGAAAAGAACGAGTCGAGACGCGGCATCATGAAGGCGAGCGTCGCACCGGCTCCAACTACGCCAGCGGCCATCACGACAAACCCCACGGCGCCGATCTCCCAATAGATTGCACGCAACCAACTGAAAGATGGCGACAAAGTTTCAGCAATTCCGATTACCACCGGATGAACCGATCCAGCGCGGGAAGGGCGGCGACGGTGAGCGCGATGGCGCCGACAGCTGCCACGAGCATGACGACCAAAGACAGGGACAATCGCACGACTCCCGGGTGGTTTCGGGGTCAACAGGTCCAGGGTGAGATCTGTGCTGTGCGACAGAATGACCGTCGTGGCGACCGATGTTGCTGGGCATGCGGTAGCTCTCGCAATGACCGCATTGACGGGGTGTTCACCTAATCGAGGTAGAGCCTCAGCAGCGACCGGTTTTCAGCACCCGATCGCCGGCAGGGCACTGCGATCCATTCCCTGGCATCGCATGACTTTGCAGGTATTGTCGCGCAGAGGCCCGTGCCTGTTCAGTCAGGTGCGGGCCTCTTGCGTTCAGCAGAGCAGCGCAGCCTGAAAGCTAAGATCAGCGCGCCTGGCCAGTAGACGAAGCTGAGCAGGGCGATCGGAACGATAGGTCGACCCTTCCACCAGACGATGATGACCGGCAGAAGCAGGCCCGGTAGCGCCACCGCGACGAAAACCCAGAACTCAAGGTCGGACAGCTCCATCTGCCACTCATAGCAGCGTCCTGCTGCTACGCTTTCAACTCGACAGATGGCAGAGTGCCGTCATCATGCCGATCCGGCCCGAGCACCGCTTCTTCTATCCGATCGACTGGGCGCAGCTCTCAGCCGTGATCCGGTTCGGCCGGGCGAGAGGCTGCTGCGAGGGCTGCGGACGGCCGCACGGGCGGACGGTCCACCACCTCGGCGACGGTCGCTGGTGGGACGCTGAAGCTAGTCGGTGGCGTGATGGCTGGGGCCGGCGGACCCGGTTAGGAGTGGAAGCCGACATTCTCCGCCGCGTACGCCACACACAGGTCGTCCTGGCTACGGCTCATCGGGATCACGACACCTCGAACAATGCGGACGCTAACCTCGCGGCCTTCTGCCAGCGCTGCCACATGATCCACGACCGCCCGGAGCATCGGAGGCGGCGCTGGCGCACACTGTTCAGGCGGAAGGCGCTGGGCGACCTGTTCGGTGGGCCCTACGCCT
>NZ_JBKFBO010000086.1:0-7980 GCF_053346215.1 Methylobacterium sp. A49B | reverse complement strand
ATATATGTTCGGATCTCCGGGAATGCCCAGAAAGATGACTTTCGACTGATCGGCTCTCCCAACGGCGGAAACCGATCGGTCGAGCCTTCCTTCTCGCTGACTAGATCGCTCAGCTGCAGCTGGGCCCCTGAGCTAGGGCATGCATCTGCCTGTTTCTACCGACTCTTTATATATGATCCAATTTCCAAGAACGTCCGGGAAGATAGCTTTCGACTGATTTTCCGTCCCGTCGCCGGAAACCGACCGGTCGAGCCTTCCCTTTCGTCGACAAGATCAACTAGCTGCAGCCCGGCTCTCGAGCCAAGGCGTGCATCTGGGTGTTTCCCTGACTCTTTATGTATGGTTCGATCTCCAGGAATGTCGGGAAAGATAGCGTTCGACTGATTGCCTCTCCCATCGGCTGAAATCGATCGGTCGAGCCTTCCTTCTCGCCGACAAGATCAATCATATGCAGATTGGCCCTTGAGCCGAGGCGTGCATCTGGGTGTTTCGTCTGACTCTCTATGTATGGTCGGATCTTCAGGAATGTCAGCAAAGATAGAGTTCGACTGATCGGCTCTCCCAACGGCCGAAACCGACCGGTCGAGCCTTCCCTTTCATCGACAGGATCAACCAGCTGCAGCTTGGCTTCTCAGCCTTCGCATGCATCGGTCTCTCTTTATATCGCTGCGTTTGCCAAGAATGTTCGGAAAGGTGATTTTCGATCGGTACCGTTCCGGTAACGAAACCCGAGGCCCTGAGCCTTCCTCAGTTCTGACAATATCATCTATCGCCTGCAGCTCAGCTGTCTGCCTTCCGCTTCAAGTCGATGTCTTGGAAGGCGTCGCCAAACGATCCGTATTGACGTCTCCACCTGTCAACGTGTTTGGTTGGGGCAAATTTTTCATTAAAAATACGCCGTAATCCGCTTTTTCGTTACGTTTCTTATATCAATAGCAAAAATGTGCATATTTTTTTTGAACGAAATCCGCACATTCCATGATGTTCGGAATAGGTTCCCGTTTAACAACTGATTTTGGGAATATATACAACAGATAACTTAGAAATCTTACTGATCAGCTTTAGACTGTGTCTTGGATTGCTTAGATTAGAAATGCCTAACAATCGAAACACGTCGACCCGCAACTTTGATGAGGACGATGTATTTTGGGCCATTTGTTTCAGTATCAACAAAGTAGAACAGCAGCACGAGATTTTAATCTATCACACTCGCATGCCAAATCTAGTATTCAGAGCAGTTCTAGGAATTATCTAGCCTTAAACTCGAAAATCAGGCCATAATTATTTCTAATATCAACCGATCGGCTGCAACATAGTCAGAATACAGTCGATCTTGAAAGAGATAAAAATGTATAGACGCGAATTAGATCAATGCGAAATCACCTACAAACCGCCATCTATTATTATAAAAAAGCTATCTCAAGAAGTCACACACACCAGAATATCTTTGTGTTCTCTACCGAAATGTTCCTTTAGCTCAGAGGCGGTGATTTATTCTCCGAATTGCAGCTTCTCAAATAGATATTATGGAAAGACCTAAAACATGACCAACTTATTCAAAGACCTGTCTGCGCTGCGTGTCAATAGCATGGCATCGACCCCTGGCGTAAAGGAAATACTGACGCAACTGCCTATTCGGAAGCCGCCGAAGCAAGATTTCTGTCGTGTCAACCCGGATCCAAATTATCAGCTAGAAACCATCGTGTATTTGGACAAAGAGGAGCAGGAAACTTACTTTATCGATCCAGAGATGCGATCGAGCTTGATAGATGGAGCCAAGATGGTCTTGCTTGTGCTCTGCCTAACCCGAAATGGTGTTCTCTTCATTTGGCCGGTACCCCTCCCTGATCCCGGCGGGCGACGTAACAGCTGGGCAGAGTCGGCTCTCGAGGTCAAGCGACATGCAGAACTCGCGTGGGTTCGTGCTGTAGCTGACATGAGCTTGGGCGGCTATCGGATCTACCAGGCCGAAGGGCAGCTCACCGAACCTGTGTGGCCGGATAAGCCGTTCTCAGAGCTTCTCGAAATCGCCTTCGCCAATCGGGTGATCGATACTCCGGATCATGCTGTCGTGCGCCGCCTACGGGGGCTCGCATGAGCGTTGATACAATCAGCAAGAGTGAGAGCAGCGGAAACGCTGCTCTCCTCCCATTCCATGAGATCTGGCTCGTCGATTTTGAATTCAAAGCGCCTGCAGGCGAGCGCCCTTACCCCATCTGCATGGTCGCTCAAGAGCTTCACAGCGGACAGATAATCCGAATGTGGCGTGATGAGTTGATCACGTTGCGCCAAGCGCCGTTCGACTGTGGGCCCGACAGCTTGTTCGTGGCTTACTACGCTAGTGCGGAGCTTGGCTGTTTTCTGGCGCTCGGGTGGCCCTTGCCCACCTGCATCCTGGATCTCTTCACCGAGCACCGCTGCGCCACGAACGGCTTGCGGTCGGGGTACAGCAATGGGCTGATCGGCGCCTTGGCCAGCCGAGGTCTCGACCACATCGAGGCTAGCGATAAGGATAGCATGCGCCGGCTGATCATGGATGGCGTGGCTTGGTCCCCTGCTGAGCAAGCCGCCATCCTGGCCTACTGCCAAAGTGATGTCACCGCGTTGGCTGCCCTCCTGCCACGCATGGTGCCTCAACTCGACCTGCCACGGGCGCTCCTGAGAGGGCGTTACATGGCAGCTGTGGCCCGGATGGAGTGGACGGGCACGCCCATCGACGTGCCGGTCTACAACCGGCTTCGGGCGGGCTGGGACGATATTCGTGCTGGGCTCGTCGCTGACGTGGATCGCTCCTATGGCGTCTACGACGGTCTCACCTTCAAGCAAGACCGCTTTGCCGCCTATCTGATCGGAGCTGGCATTCCATGGCCTCGCCACCCGAGCGGTTCGCTGCGGCTGGATGATGAGACATTCAAAACCATGGCTCGGCTCCATCCCGTTCTGGAACCGCTGCGCCAACTGCGAAAGACGCTGGGTCAGCTGCGGCTCGGCGAGCTGGCAGTCGGATCGGACGGCCGTAATCGCTGTCTTCTGTCGCCTTTCAGCTCCATCACCGGGCGCAATCAGCCTTCGAACACGAAGTTCATCTTCGGGCCGGCTCGCTGGCTGCGGGGACTCATTCGCCCACCGGAAGGCTATGCGCTCGCCTACATCGACTTCTCGTCCCAGGAGAATGCGATCGCAGCGGCTCTGTCGGGCGATAAGTTGATGATGCAGGGTTACGATGAAGGCGATCCCTATCTCGCCTTCGCCAAGGCTGCCCGACTCGTACCCGCTGACGCCACCAAGGCGAGCCACAAGGTCGAGCGGGATCGCTGCAAATCCGTGGTGCTCGGCGTCAACTACGGCATGGGGCCAGACGCTCTGGCTCTATCGCTCGGCATTGCACCGGTAGAGGCGCGGATGTTGATCCGGGCACATCGAGAAACGTACCGGGATTTCTGGTCCTGGTCGCAGCGGTCCGTCGACGCCACCATGCTCCTGGGCGAAACCCAAACTGTGTTCGGCTGGCAGCGTCGGATCGGTGCGGACGCGAATGGTCGGGCAGTCATGAACTTTCCGATGCAGGCCAATGGTTCGGAGATGATGCGGATCGCAGCGATCGCGGCTACCGAGGCCGGCATCGAGGTTTGCGCGCCTGTTCATGACGCGTTCTTAATCCAAGCTCCAATCGGGCAGATCGAGGAGCGTGTCGAGCAGATGCGCGCCTTGATGACGGAGGCGGGTCGTGCGGTCACCGGTGGGTTCCCGGTACGCACCGATGCGACGATCGTGCGGTATCCAGATCGCTACATGGACGGCGGACAAGCCATGTGGGACCGGGTCATGGCTCTGCTCTCGAACGAGGCGAAGGACGTCGATTGAATGAGGTGATCGCGCTGGACCTGTCGCACCCAAGCGATAGGGACCGTCGCACCAGCGCGACACCACCCTCGCATCCACACGACACCAGGTCATCTTATTATAGTCTTATCCTTCTATCTCTATGTACAAACACAACTCTGTAGATCCTTTGGGCGAAATAACAGGTGAGACTGAGATCACACCCCAAGTTCTCAAATCTGTGACAAAACCTAAAGCTCGTTTCCTAAAAGGCCCTATACCGCTGGAGCCTTTGGCAATTGCCTCATGCCTTCCTGGTAAAGCCCTGGCCGTCTACATCGCCCTCCGCCATCGCTGTGACTTGGAAGGCAAGAGCACCGTAAGTCTTTCCGCAGCACTTCTGCGCAGCTTCGGCGTCGATCGTGACTCAAAGGCCCGCGCCCTTCGCGTGCTGGAGAACGCCGGTTTGATCCAGGTCGAACGCATACCCGGACGGGCTGCCCGTATCACGCTCAAGCCTATGCCCCCAACTGCCTGACAGAACGGGCCGAAACTGCCGCAACGAGGCCGTTCGACCCTAACCGACGACGTGGATGCTGTCCGTGCCGTCGGCCTAACTCAATAGTCGTTCAACCGAAGCTAGCGATAAGTCTAATCAATCGTACGAGCTAAAAATTCGAGTTTCACAATATTACGCAATTAGATAAACGGTGTAAAATTATGTACGGATTTTATGAAGTGTCTTTGTTCAAGATCAAGATGGAAAACCAACACATATGGGCGGTTGTCACTTTGGAAGGTGGCTACTCCGTGATTGTATGGATGATGTATACGGAGGAGGATGCTGTCAACGAGCAGGCATTAAGGTTGGCCGAGGGCGCAGAACGCATGACGAGATATTGCGGCGATCAAACTATACATCTGTCCAAAACGCTGACCTCACCATCTTGCTCCGAAATTGAGAGATATGCTGAGGATAACGACTTTACTTGGGGTCTAGATTTGCAGCGTGCTACCTTCAAGAGCAGATCGTGTATCCGTCTGACGAAGAGCCACGTGCCAGCAGCCGTATCGAATGGGTAACGAGTGAAGGAAAAGGCGATGAGTTCCCACTGAAAAGCGGGCCCTCAGCTCCCGTGGTTATGTAACCCCCAAAAACAGCTCTGTTCGAGGAGCTGTGCGACCAGACAGACGACCCATGATCTGACGCTGACGCGGGTCCGTATCTACGCGACGATGCCCATAGTTCGGCCAGATGGTATGGCCCTTCCACCAGACGATGGCGACCGGCAGGAACAGGACTGGGATCGCCACTTCGAGGAAGGCCCAGAACTCGAGGTCGGACAAGTTCATCCGTCGCTAGTAGCAGCGTCATGCCGCTCCTGGATTGAGGCACGAGCTAGGCGTGGGTTGCAGGCGGGTCGAACGCTGCACGGTCGTGCTTGAGTTATCGTGGAGGCCGCTCGAACTTCGTGAAACCTCGGCCGTTCTGGTGCTGCAGCAGCAACCTGGACAACAGTATGATCCGCACCGCGATAGCGCTCGCTGGCGCCTTGAGCACCGCCGTAGCTAGTCCCGTCATGGCTCAGGTGGTCACCGGAGGTGCTGGCAATACCGGTGTGGCCCCACCGGCCAGCGTGGGCGGCGTCGGCCCTGGCGCTCGAGATCTCGGCCCCAGCCCGATCACCCGGGGCAACGAGGCCAACCCCAGCAACTCCTCCGTGCCGGGCACGACGCCGGACGTAAATATCGGCGGCACGCCTACCAGCGGCCCGCCTGGCACTGGTGGCACGTCAGGCGGCCCATCGCTCGGTCGATGACGACGGACGCGATGGCCTCTGCCGTACAGCAGACGTGTGAGGTGAAGGTGGACGGGGTATGGCGGCCCGTTAGCCTTGCGGAAGCACGCGGCCTACACACGATGGCACCGAAGCGGTGCCCGGCCTGCCATGGCCAAGTGATGATTGCCGGGACTTACACCGCTACCGGCCGCTTGAAGACGCAGCACCGCCGGGCGCACCCCGGCTGTCCCCTCACGACCCACGCGTACACTGGGACGCCGACGCCTCACCCTCAGGCGCTCACTTGACTGCCGGGCATCGGCCGCTCGGCCCCGCCCCGATCTGCTCACGGGGCGGGGGAGCGTCCGATCTCACCAGCGGTGGGCCGATACACAACACAGCCCAGCGGCATCATGCCCGCAGCGGGTTAGGCGGTCGTCACCTGGTTGGGCATGGGGTTGTGCCGAAACAGGCCGCGCAGGGTTCGGAAGGGCAGCAGCACCAGCTTGGCGATACCGTGGGCGGCCATGACGACGACAACGGCTAATAGGGCCAGCAAGGTGTTCAGCACGCAGGGTACTCCTGGCAGCATGGTACTCGGCGGGGCGCCCCCGCCCTTGCCTGCAGGAGGCGCGCCGATCGCGGCGGCAGTATGATGGGCGCCGAATTTATGGTGGTCAGTCACATCAGTACCGCTTGAGCGGCATGCAGTTCATAGACCCGTGGCGCCCGTCAGCTTCGACCGTGGTGATATCTCCACAACTGAACCGGCCACCGCCCCTTCCCTGACAGCCTGAAGTCGCATGAACCCCACCGTTACAAAGGCTCTGGCCGTGATCGAGCACCACCACGTCGAACACGGCGTGCCCACGGTGATGGAGATGCATGACCTGCGGGAAGCTCTCATCGCCTACAGGGATACCGGGGTCGATCCCGAGACGCTGGCCCACGACGCGCTCACGGCACAGGGTTGGCACGTCGAGATGGTCGATGGCGTGATCTACCGCTTAGAACGCTGAAACCGCGTTGCCCTCGCCGCCACATGCCGAAGCCACCCAAGCGTCGCGCCTATCTGGTATCCGTGACTCAGAAGCCCGACGCGGTGCGCGTGTACGCCATGCTGGCATCCACCCCGGACGAGGCGCTGGAAGCCATCATGCTGAGCGTCTCGCCCAGGGCGCAGGTGGAGATCGTCGGTGGCCTGTCGCGGGACCTTGTGAAGCGGCTGCACCTCAAACCGGGGGAGCCGCTGCGGATCTGAGCCGCATGGTAGTTCAGAACGCTCCGCACCATAGCTCGTGGCCATGAGCCGGCGCACCGCGGTCTCCAGTCCCGCCGCACCGCACCGACCCTCACACGACTGCCCGGCCAAGGCTTCACGGGTGAGCCTGGGGAACTGGCCCAAGGGCACCTGTCGTCGTGTGCTCGCCCACCGCGGCGCCGTGTGGTGTCGCGAACGCCTCGGGCGCGCAGGCGGGGAAGGGGCAGCGCTGTAGCAGGTGCGCACGGCGCTGTCGCCGCGTCAGCCTGTCCGAAGGCTTCCCAGACCGAGCCGTTCGGCTTCAGCCCGCCACGCATCGCGCTGATCCTGCACCGCCTCGATGCGGGCGTGCAGGTGACCGGCGTCGATGACCGCTAACCGCCTACGGCACGTCGGGTCGCTACGTTCCACCACCATCACAGCCAGCTACGCCATCCGGTTCGACGCTTGAGCTCGTCGCCGACCACCTTCTGATGGCCCATGGGCTTATTGAGCAGGGCGGTGCGAAGGAGATGCTGCCGGTGATGAGAGCGGCTTTGATGGAAGCGGACAGGCTGCTGGTGCGGAGCATGAACTCGGCAGACCGAAGCAGCCGCTTCCACTAGGAACCGTATTCTCAGCGGCAAAGCTGCCCTTGTGGCACTCTCCTGCGGCTACGCTTTCAACTCGACAGATGGCAGAGTGCCGTCATCATGCCGATCCGGCCCGAGCACCGCTTCTTCTATCCGATCGACTGGGCGCAGCTCTCAGCCGTGATCCGGTTCGGCCGGGCGAGAGGCTGCTGCGAGGGCTGCGGACGGCCGCACGGGCGGACGGTCCACCACCTCGGCGACGGTCGCTGGTGGGACGCTGAAGCTAGTCGGTGGCGTGATGGCTGGGGCCGGCGGACCCGGTTAGGAGTGGAAGCCGACATTCTCCGCCGCGTACGCCACACACAGGTCGTCCTGGCTACGGCTCATCGGGATCACGACACCTCGAACAATGCGGACGCTAACCTCGCGGCCTTCTGCCAGCGCTGCCACATGATCCACGACCGCCCGGAGCATCGGAGGCGGCGCTGGCGCACACTGTTCAGGCGGAAGGCGCTGGGCGACCTGTTCGGTGGGCCCTACGCCT
>NZ_JBKFBO010000085.1:0-79505 GCF_053346215.1 Methylobacterium sp. A49B | reverse complement strand
AGCGCGTGGATGGCTTCGCAGACGCTCGCCGGGAAGCGAAGCTGACGGGCAATCTGCGCGCCGCGCTGGCAGCGCGTCTGGATAAGGTCGTCGACGATCGTGCCGCCGTTCTGCAGGATGTTGAGCACAGCGCGGAAGCGTTCGGCGAGGCCTGCCTTGAGACCCGTGTGAGAAAAGACGAAGCCGAGCACCTGGGGCATGCTGTCGCTCACCGTCTTGAAGTCACGCTTGAAGCTGAGGTCGTCGGAGAGATAAAGCTCGCAGATGCGCGCGGCGTTGCTGGAGCAACCGAGGTCCTTCAACATCACCGTGTGGTAGAGTTCCCAGAGCTGCAGATCCGGAAGGCCTAGCTCACGACCGATGTGGAAGCCGATCCAAGTCGCGCGGACGCAATGGCCGACGGGCTGACCCTCCGTGAGGTCGAGGGCGTGGCTCAGTGCACCGAGAATTTCCGAGAGCTGGATCGTCGTGGCTTCCACTTCGCCGCTTGACACGATCCGCATCGTTCTCGTCCAGTCTCTTGCCTTATAGGCCTCTATAGGCGGCGATACTGCCAGCAGAGCCTGACCAAAACGTTGCGCGTGGCCCTGTCGTACTCGCCTGAAATGCGGGCCACTGCGCGGCAGCACGAGCGTTGGCCTGGAGTTTCACACCGAGGGAACGAGACGTTCGACGCGACCGGTGCCTCCGCGTCGCGGCGGGGACTGAAGCTATGTCGACGTCCGCTTCTAAGCATAAGCCTCAGGGAAGCGGACCGGCGGAAAACCACCCACCCCAGTCATCCCGATGGGCCTACTGGCGAGAACGAAGCTGGCCGAAAGCGGCTGGTCCGCTTCGTAGAGCATTCGTCAGAAAAGCGGACGACATCCTCGCGACTCGATATCGCCGCTCTCGATGAGCTGTGCTTCGCTCAGAAGCAGACATCCCCGCAACGCGGGGGTTTCGATCCGTATCATCTAGCTTTCTCTCGCCGCTCGACGAGAGTATCCGTAGGCAGACGTAGCATTCGGGCGGCCTTCCACGAATTATGCCTCGACCTAGCGAATCAGTCGGCCCTTCCGTCCAGGCCACCTACACGTTGACGCCCGACGACCTCAGTCGGGCCTTTCGCTTGCACTACCGCATCGAAGCACGGCGATGGCCGACGTTCCTGGCGGCCACGATAACGCTGATCGTCCTTGGCGGTTTTCTCCACCTCGCCCTACCTAACGATCCGATGGGCGTCGCCATCGTCTTCGGCTGCGGTGTGTTCGGCGCGATCGCGGTACCGTTTGCGATGATCCGCTGGATTGTCCCCCGGCGAGCCCGCCTCCTCCATGCTCGGAGCAAGCTCGCCCGAGCCCCCGTCCAACTGGATGCCGATACGGCGGCCGTCCGATTCAACGACATGGACGGCGTGACCAACGTGCCCTGGGCTGGGATCGTGCGCTGGCGCGAAGACGCCCATGTCATCTTGCTCTACTACGCTCCACGTCTCTTCCACATCGTACCTCAGCACGCACTCGCGTCCGAGGCGCGCGAAAGGCTCCGCCACTTCCACGACTACGACCGCCGAGCTCGGCCCAACGATGGTACCCGGCCCCCTCTCGATGGGATCGGCACTCCGGAGGGGATCGCGCCGACTAGGCCGGTCCTCGCTGCGAGTCGGAGCTGGATCGTTACCCGAGCCGATCTGGTGGCTGCGCAGCGGCTGCACTTGCGCTGGCGCTGGCGCCAACCGCGTACCCTGCTGCAGCCGCTCTTCCTCGCCGCGTGCGCCGGCATCGTCACGGTCGCGACCGAGCCCACCGCAGCTTTATGGCAGGCGGCGCTCGCCATGCTCGGCATGCTGCTCTTTACGGCGATCCTGCGCGTCGCCCTGTACGCGCTCCTGCCACTGGGGATAGGTGACTTTCGCCGACGCCAGCCGAACCTCGGCCTGGACTGGCGGGTCGAACTCGATGCGGTGGGTTTGCGCGCGCTGACCGCCCAACAGGACGTACGCACACCTTGGAACGAGTACATCGCCTGGGCCGAGGACGCCCGCATGCTGCTCGTCTACCGGGACGACACCATGTTCCAGTTCATGCCAGCGCGCGCGTGCGACGCAGCCTTCACCGCGACGTTCCGCGACCTGGTGGCGAGCCTCCCTCGTCGATGAGAGCTGCTTTCGATGCCGCCGCCGCGAGCACGTGTCACCGAACCGGCGATGTGTCGTCTGCGACCTCGGCTCTAGGATTAGAAAGGCATCGTCCTATGATCATAGCCTCGCACGTTCGTTCAGCCATCGCCGCGATAGGATCTGGTCGACGCTGCCGGGTTCCTCCCGGACGATGGAGCAGCAAGAGTCACATAAGCCTTCACGTCTACCATTCGGCTTGTTCGATACTCGATCACGAACGCAAACGCACTTTCGCCCCGATTATGAACTCCCGTTCCACGCACTATATCGACCGAGGGGCCGATGTCGTACCGTCGCTGTAGACGGGA
The DNA here is from genome assembly GCF_053346215.1 of Methylobacterium sp. A49B. Lineage (NCBI taxonomy): Bacteria > Pseudomonadati > Pseudomonadota > Alphaproteobacteria > Hyphomicrobiales > Methylobacteriaceae > Methylobacterium > Methylobacterium sp. A49B. The sequence goes on along the minus strand of NZ_JBKFBO010000085.1, from coordinate 77,036 downwards.
TTTGCCGACAAATTGATTTACGCACGGCCGACCACGAGATGCCGCAGCGTCGAATCATGGAGTGAGCCTATCAGTAGAGGGACGGACGAGACCTGGGCGGCGCGAGTGCCAGCTCTTAAGCGGGAGCCGGCCGCAAACCTCGCGATGCTCGCAGCCGTGTTCGCGGTGCTCGCCGCACTGTGCGGTTGGCTCTTCGTCCTGCTTCCCCCCGGCGGCAATCCGCGTGGCAGCCCCGTGTTCTGGCTCCTCACCGTTCCGCTGCTGTGCTGGACGACGCCGCTGCTCGGCTTCCGCGCCTGGGCGGTGAACACGGTCGGGATCGCTCTCCTCGTCGCTCCGGCTCTGGCGCTCGGGGCCTTGCTGACCGCGGAACACCGCCACGCCGACCACCCGCTGTTCCAGGGTCAGGGAGCGTTGGACAGCCCCGGGGGGATGTCGGTCGTCGTGGGCGTTACGGTTGTGTTCGCGCTGGCCGGCGTCATCGCCCTCCGCAGATCCAGCCTACCCGGCGGCGCGCGCCCGCCCACTTACCTGACACCAGGAACGTTGCCCGCTGGGCTACACCCCGTCCCGCCGGAGTTGCGGACCGCGATGGCGATCGGTTCGCTCACGCTCAGCGGGGCGCTGATCAACGGAGTCTTCTTCGTGATCGTCGCCCTTCTGGACGTGCGATCCGAGGCACTCGGACCGTTGTGGCCCGCCGCCATCCCGGTCGTCATCGCAGGCCCGACGCTCGTGTTGCAGATCCGTGGCGGTCGCAGGATCGCTCGTCGGGATCCGCATGCGTCCCAGGACCTCATCCGCGGTTGGCACCTGGGCGCGTCCGGCACAGGCCTGATGCTCGGCCTCATCTGGCTTTGGCCGACGGATCCGGCCCTGAAGCTCGCGATGAGCCTGTTCATGGCGCCTATGGCGCTGGCGGCGGCCTGGGCCGTCGTTTCCGCCTCGCGTCGTCTCCGTGCTAAATCTGATAAGCTGCCACCACGCTGAGTGATCCACACCAAGTCAAGATGGATCGGGACTTCGTCAGGCCACCCTGCGACGCAAGAGTACGAGACCGAGGCCGGCGAGGCCCACCACGGCCACGGGAGCAGCGGCCATAGACCTGCGGTAGAGCCCGCCATACGCTAGGTCGAGTTCGTCGTCGTCGAGCACCACCACCCGCTGGAAATCGGAGTCGTCAACCCTGGTGCGTTCGACCGTCACGTCGGGCCTCAGCTTGAGCACGAAGTACGCGAGGGCGCTGTCGGTACGATAGTAGATGCCGGTGAACAACCGCGTCGCGGCAAGCAGACCCGCCATCAACAACAGCGCAAACGCGAACTTGCGCATCGGCCCCTCTTGGAAGATGGACCGGATGACCCGCCGTCGCACAGTGCTGCGAGCCGCTACGCTGGAGGTCGCGATGTGGCGAATCAGCTTCGCTGGTCAACCCTGGGCGGTCAAGCGTCGGCATCGCGACCGCGGCCGCTCGCTCGCCGGTGGCCCGACACTGCTTGCGATCGCGCTGGCGACCACCATCATCGGTACCGCTCACGCACAAGCCCCCGGACCTACGCCGGCGAACCACGTATCGCGACCTCGCCAGGTCGGCGCCGTCGGCGTGGCGTCCCGTGAGGCGGACGGTAGCATCGTCCTGACGTTGCGCGCGGAAGGGCCCGACGGCCTGATCGGCGACGCGCGGTTCCGCTACACGCCTGACGACCCGAACTATGGGCTGATCGCGCGGCACGTCGGCCCGATCCCACTCGGGGGGACTGTTCCGGTCCGACCGTTCGACGCACGATGAGGACGGCGATGGCGCGCATAAGGCGACAGGAGTCGGACCAATGGGATCCTGTCGATCCGGGCCGTCGAGCACTGCTTCGCTCGGCCGTGATGGCGACAGCATCCTTGCCACGGGCGGCGTCAGCCGCCGATCTCGACCCGTTCGCGCCAGCGGAGGTTGCCTTCGCCGCACGCCTGCGCGGAGCACGTGCCATCGCACAGGCCCTGGGCATGCGACGGTTGCGACTTGGCGAGGCGACCAACGCATCCTATCGACAGTTCTTCGCCGATGCGTCAGCCGGCTCGCCATTCGCCGATCTGGAGATGCGCCTGTCCCGCACCCGTCCCGCGGGCATCGCCATCCTCACCACCCATCCCGGCCTGCCGGTCACGCCCGAGGGGATCCGCGCACGTTACGGATCGGCGAACTGGGGGGATGTGAGACCGGAATTGCCGACCTTCTACCTCGCCTATCCCCGCGCGGGCGGCAGCATGGCGTTCGGCTTTCCGCGCGGCACCGGGACGCTGCACAGCATCGTCCTGAACTGGGGTCGGTGGACATGACGAGTGTCGAGAACCCATGCGATGCTTCGGCCACCGCGTTTATCGCAGCGCGCGCGATGGTGGACGGGTGTTCGCATGAGGCTCATGTTTGGAGGGTTGGCGGCCGCTACGCCGAAGCTGCCGTCCTGCTACCCGAAGGTGCATGCCCCACACGTCCGTGGCATAATCGCCTTATCACCCGTCTGTGACGAGGCGGAACTCCTATCGTACGTGCTGGCTGATCTGCACAGGCGCGGATGCCGGGCGCATCTGACGCCGGGCGAAGTCCTGATCGTGTCGAGCGGGTCGGACGGGCGTGGCTCGGTTTTGGGCTTCGTCACGGACGGCATCATCCGGCACGGTCCAGATCGCACGCTGCACTATGCCTTCTCGCTTCAAGGTGGCTTGATGCTGTGCCTCGCGGTGTCTGCGATCGCCGCCGGGCTCGGCGGCTTCGCGCTCGACAGCCCCGCGCTCGCGATCTTCGGCCTGCTTGCACCGATCCTGTGGCTTTACGGCGCCAACCATCTCGCCGCCGCCGTGCGGGTGCCGGCGTATCTACACCGGTTGTGTAGGGCGGCTCCGAACCGACGGGTGGAATAGTCGCCGAGCCTCGTACCTCCCATCAGGATCGAACATTACCCTGTCGGACCCATCAGGATAGCATTCGGTTGACGCAGCCCTTCGTTAGGGTAGAAATCCTGCGCTCTAACCGGAAGCGATATCGATTGCGCCCAATCTTTCCCTCGGTCGGATAGGGTTTTAACGGCGCTACGTCTATTTCGATTTCGGTTGATCCTTCGATCGGCTGAGCGCAGTTGCGCCGCGTGGCTATCGATGGTCGCACGTCAGGAGACGGCTATCCCCGAGGCAACGCCCCCGCATGCGCCCTCTCGCCCTCGAGCGCTCGCCAGTCTCGTCGCGGCAACCGTGTTGCTGCCCCTGGCGATCCTGCTGCTCGGGCTCTGGGAAACGCAGCGCGGTGCCGACGATTGGCGTGCGTACGCCGCCGAGCGCGACCACCTCGCCGCCGTCGTGGCGGATCTGGAAGCCCGGTCGCCGCGAGACGGGCGCCCCGATTTCCGCCTGCAGTTCCGCCACGGCGGCCAGAACTATGGCGGACCCTACGCCGTCGTGAAAGCGCGCGAGGCCCGAGACGAGGCCGGGACGCTCGCCGCGGTGATGGATTGGCGGCGCGCGTTGCCGCCGGTCGCGGTCGCGGGCGGCGGCATCGCGGCCGCGCTCTCCGTGCTCGTGCTGCTCGCCGGCGGTCTGCTCGGAAGGTGGGGCCGCGGCTCGCGCGACGCGCTGGTGCGCGGCTTCTCGGCGGTGCGCCGGCTGCTTCCGGCAACGCTCGCCGCCCAGATCCTGGCGGCCACCGCTGGGTTCGTCGCCGTCGTCGTGTTCGAGGTGGGGATCCTCATCCAGGGCGGCTTCACCGGCGGCGGGATGAAGCTCATGGGCATCGCCACCGTCGCAGTCGGGGGCACGATGCTCGGTGCGGGAGGCGCCCTCATCGGCCTGCGCCGAGCCCTCGACGCCTTCGAGCCCGATCCTCTGCCGATCCTGGGCCGGCAGATCGCTCCGACCGAGGCGCCGGGCCTGTGGAGCCTCGTCGAGAGACTTGCCGAGCGGATGAGCGCGCTCAAGCCCGAGGTTTTGGTTGTCGGCCTCACCGAGGGGTTCTTCGTCAGTGCCGGGCCGGCCGTGCTCGAACCCGGCGGCGCGCGGCTGACGGGCCGGATCCTCTACGTGCCGCTGCCTTATCTCGCTCTCATGCGCGGCTTGGAGACGGCGGCGATCATCAGCCACGAACTCGCGCACTACGCCGGTGGCGACACGGCCTACAGCCAGCGCTTCCTGCCGATCTACGCGGGCGTCGGGCGATCCCTCGACGCGGTTGCCGAGCGCCACCGGAGCTCGCTCGGCCTGCTCGGACCGTCCGTGCGTCTCGGCCTGTTCGTGATGGACCGCTTCCACCTCGCGGTACGCCACTGGAGCCGAGTGCGTGAGTTCGCGGCCGACGCGGCCGGCGCCGCGGTGACCTCGCCCGCCGCCTCGGCACGGGCGCTCCTGCGCTACGGTGCTGTGGGCCCGCGCATCGCCGAGACGCTGGACGAGGCGGCCAGCGCACCGGAGGCGGCACCGTCCGACCTCGTGGCGGCGGTGCTCGATCGCGCGGTCGCGCGCGGCCTCGCCGACCCGGCGGGACATCTGGAGGATGAACAGGTTCATCCCACCGACACCCATCCGCCGACCCGCGAGCGCATCGCCGCCCTGGGGCTGACGATCGACGCGGACCTGCTGAGTGCGGCCGGTACGCCGCCGCCGGCCCATGCCATCGGACAACTCGCCGCCTATTTCGCCGATCCGTCCACGCTGTGCCGGGCGACGACGAACGACTTTCTCGGCGCGGTCCAGGCCCGTGAAGCAGCGATCCGGGCGCATCTGGAGGCGACCGCCGCGGAGGTCGGTACCGAGGAGCGGGTTCTGCGAGCAAACTATCGCCCGCGCGGGTTCGCCCTTGCGGTGGGTGGCGGCCTGTTCGCAGCCGCGGCGCTCGCCTTCGCCCTGTTCCGCATCCCGGGGATCTCGCCGCATGAGGCGCAGGTGGTTCTCGTCACGGCGCTGATCTTGTCCGCGCTCTTGGGTGGGGCTGCAGCCCTCGTACTGTCGCGCGGCGAGCCCGTCATCATGGTTCTCAGCCCGGAGGGGCTGATGGTGCCGGCCCTCGACCGGACGATCCCGTGGGACGATATCGCCGATCTCGACATGACCCTGAACCAGACCGGCATGGTCACGCGCCTGCTGCTGCCGCCAGAAGCCGCGTTCCCCCAGCGGGTGCCGCGCGGACGCGGCCTCAAGCTGGATGCCAAGCGCCGCATCGTGACGATCGCCCACGGCTTGCCGCGCAAGATGAAGCCGCAGGACTTCGCCGACCTGATCGGCCGCTACCGCACCGCCGCGCAGGCCCGGCAGATTCTGGCCGAGACCGCCGCCGGCCGCGCCGCCCGTTCCGAAACCGACGTCGCCTGAGCGCTCATGACCGCATCCCCCGATCACACCGCACCCTTGCGCCTGCCGCCTCGGGGCCAGGGCTGGCTGAATACGTTCTGGGTGCTGTTCGGGGTCGTGGCGCTCGGCGCCATCCTGGTCGCCGCGGGTGTCTACACGGCGCCGGCGGTGCTCTCCGACTGGCAGGTTCGCGACTCGGCGCAGCCGATCCCGAACGCGCGGGTGAGCGACGGCAAGTGCACCTCCAAGATCGTCATCCATATCTGCGACGCCACGCTCGCTCTGCGCACCGCCGCCGGTCCCGTGACGCGGCGGGTGAACTACGTGTTCACCGGCGTCCATGTCGGGGACTACAGCATCGCGGTGATGGCCGACCCGGCACGTCCGGACCTCGTCACCACCGACCTCGGTCTCGATCGGCTCTGGAATCGGACGATCACCCTTGTCGGGGGCGCCGGCGCAATCGCGGCCTGCATCGGCGCGGCGCTGCTCGCCCTGGTGCGCAACCGCCGCGCGGCCGGATGAGTGCCCGCGCCCCGGACACCGCGCCGGCCCGCGGCGCGCGTCGGCGTCGTGTCGACCGTCATCTCGGTGGCCGGCGTGCTGGCGTTCTGCCAGGCTCCGGAGCGGCGGCTGGCCTGCGGCGATCCCTGGCTCGACGCGGCGAGTCCCGACCGTGCCTGGACGCTGACGGTGTGTCGGCGCCCGATGCTCTTTGCCATGCCCGGCGGGAGCGGCGACGCACCGGGCTGGATCGTGCTCCGGGATCGCGCGGGGGCGATCCGCGGAGTCGTCCACCTCGACATGATGCAGCTCCTCGCCGAAGCCTCCGGGGATTCACGCTGGGAGAGCGGGCGCGTCGAGATCCCCGGCCTCGCGGAGATGCCGCTCGTGCCCGCTCTCGGACCCGTCTCGCGCTGGCTCGGCGACCGGCTCTGGCGCGTGCGCGCCCTCATCGGTCTAGTCCCGTCCGACGCGATCTCGGGGCAATGGACGTGGTGGTAGCGCTCTTCGCCACGCGAAGCCGCCTGAGGGCACGCCAGCACAGAACGGTCAGGCAGAGACACGCGAACCACGCGAGAAGCCAGATCTCGTACAGGTCGGCGTCCATCGCGGGCTCCCCATCCAGCCTGAGCCGCGCGGCGAGGCCGTGCGGGAAGGGAAAGCCGGACCAGAGCGCGAGGCGCATCGCCGGGATCGACAGCAGGGAGGCGGCGAGGATGAGCGCCGCCGTCCGGTATATCGGCTGGGCCGAGCCCGCGACGGTGCCGGCGAGTCCCCCGAGGAGCGCCGTGCCGAGCCACAGCGCTGTCGGCCGCAAGGTGGGGTCGTGCTCGGGTCTACCGGGTGGGGCCGGGAACAGGATGAAGAGCGGAGCGAGGCCGAGCGCGAGCAGGAGAGCGATGGGCAAGGCGTGCATCAGCCGCATCACCCGTCGACGGACCGGGTCGTCCGTTCGAGCCCGGCGGTCAGCCACTGGCGTAGCGGGCCGCGTCGAGGGCTTTCCGGACCGGAAGATCCCCCTTGAAGCGGCGGCGCAGGCGCGTCTCGTCCGCGTCGATGGCGTCGCAGCGCAGTTCCTTCACGGCGGTGGCGATGTCCCGTCCCCGGGCCTCGTCGTAGGCATCCTCGCCTGTCCAGTGATTGCACCCCAACCGGCGCGTCACGTAGCGTTGGACCTCGGCGGGAAGTCTCGCGCCCCCTTCAGCCAAATGCACCGGCTGGGCCGCCAGCGATTGCGCCAGAAGCAGCGTGCCCAGAAGCGCGATACGCGTCGGTTGCCCGGTCATTCCGTCACTCCGGCTGCCGGGCTCTACTCCCGGCACTGCCGCCATAGCAGAGGTTGGACGTGAGACGCAGCCGTATGCTTCCACTCTCAGGCTGCGCCGCCTTCGCGATGGTCCTCGCCGCGGATCCGGCCGTCGCCGAGGGTTGGGAAGCGGTGCGGTTCGACCCGCCCCGGAAGGTCGAGACCGCCACGGACGTGGCGGGCAAGCAGATCACCTGCACCATCTACGCGGATCTCATGGTTCGCGAGAGCGACACCGACACGCCCGATCCGGAGGATGCCGCACTCATCCCGCTCTCCGGCGGCCGTGAGCCGAACTGCGCCGTCGCCCCCGGTCCGGCCGCGCGCAAGCTCGCGACCGGCGGGCAGCGCTTCCTCGGTCGCCGGGCCAGGTTCCTCGTCTTCGAGCAGGCGAGCACGAACGGCACGATGCCCTTCGCGGTGCTCGACGCCGCGAGCGGCCGCACCCTGTTCGTGGACACGACTACCTACGAGGGCATCGACAGCTTCGCGGTGGCGGATGACGGCCTTCGGATCGCCTTCCGCCGCGGGGTGCAGGCCGACTGCTCGATCCCGAAGCAGGGCGCCGCCTGCTGGGCGCGGATCGTTCGCGAGGAGAAGCTGCCCGAGCCAATCGCGACCCTTACCGTACCCTCGAAGGTTTGCACCGCAGCCTACCGGACCGGCAAAGCGCCCAGGGACACGCTTAGCATCGTCTACTTCCCGGTGCGTCTCGCCTGGACCGGTCGTCTCTCGGTCGAGGCTGCCGGGCCGGTCCAGTGCCGCCCGACGCCATGATGACGCACAACCGCTCTTCGCTCCCGCCACCCGAGCCGACGGACCTTCGGCGCCTCCCGATGGATACGCGACACATGCTCTCACGCAGAAACGCGCTCGCGACCGCCGCGCTGCTGCTCTACGCCGCCCCCGTCCGGGCCGAGCCGACGGTCGGCCTGGCCGAGCGCCGCGCGATCGCCGCCTACCGCGAGGGCCGCTACCCGGCGCAGGAGAAGGCGATTCAGGACGCGGCCGGCTTCCCGGTGCCGGTCGAGGTGGCGTGGGACCAGCTCACCATCGCCGGGGACGCGAAATACTACGCCGACCCGGCCTACTTCGAGACGACGATCTTCGAGCCGCTGGCCGCCGGGCTGAAGCAGGTCGGTCGCGACCAGATGGGCCGCGACGCCGTCAAGGCGAAGCTCACCGGCGTCCGGATCCGCTTCGACGAGAAGACCGCCCCGGCCTCGAACTACCCCAACGGCCTCAAGTTCGAGAACGGGATCTTCGACGTCAATTGGCGCCCCTTCTCCAACGTGGCCGACTTCAAGGATCGGGTGGAGGCGGTGGTCAAGGTCCTGGAGCAGAACTTGTGAGGGTGCGGGTTAGACTCCGCCCGGCGCTCCGCGCCGCGCTCTGTCTGATCGCGGCGCTGGCCGTGTGCGACGGGGCGCTGGCCGAGCCGACGCCACGGTCCGGGCGGTACGGCAGCCTGACCCTGGTGGTTAAGGGCGATCACGTCGCCGGCGTCTTCGCCGAGGGCCGGGGCGGAGTCGACGGCACCCCCTCGTTCAGCTGCATCTTCCTGCTGCGCGGGACGCTCTCGCGATCCGGCGCCACAGTCGAGACGTGGTACCCGGGCGAGGCGGAGCGCATCTCCGGCACGCTCGCCTTCACCACCGACGGCGCTGCGCTGAGCCTGCTCGCGGATCACGGTGGTTGCCCGATGACCACAGGCAGCATGGTCGGCAGCCCTTATGCGCTCGAGGGTGAACCACCGGACGCGGGCGAGGATGTCGGGCGCTGGCAGGGGGTAGCTCTGGTAACCGCCCGGCGCGCCGCCCTGCGCCCCGAGCCCGGACCCGCACCGAGGCGCGGCCCCTACCTCGTCGACGCCGATGCCGTCACGATCCTAGAGCGGCGAGGCGATTGGGTGCGGGCGGCCTACCGCGGCGGCAAGGCTCCGTTCGTCGGCTGGCTGCAGGCCGCCGACGTCGCCGCAGTCGAACCGTGATGCCCAGGGAGATCGCCTCGGGCGGGTTCGCCCACGGCCGCCGATGGCGGATCGGCGTGAGGGGGCCCTTGCTCGCGCTGCTCGGCCTGGTCTCGTGTGCCGCGTCGAGCGCCGCGACGCCGGCAGGCCCGTACTGGATCGTCGCAGGCTCGTTCGCCGACCCGGACTACACGCAGGTGCAGTCGGACGCGGTGCGCCGTGCCTCGGCTGACGTCGCCCGCTGCGGGCTGGAGCCCTTCAATGACTTCTCGGGCAAGTTCGTGGGCTTCACCGAGGGCTTCGATGTCGTGGTGGTCGGCGGCTACGCGAGCCGGGCGGCGGCCGAGGCCGACCTGGCACGGCTGCGGCCGTGCGTGCCGGGCGCCTACGTGCGCGCGGGGCGCTACGCCGGTGAGTGAGCAGGGAAGTCCGGCCCGGCCCGGTGGGCCAGGCGTTGGTGCTCTGATCCAAAGGGGGACGGGATGGGGTGGGCTAAGTCTGCACTGCTCGGCACGGTCGTCGTGGCGCTCGCCGCTCCGGCCGCCGAAGCGGGCTGCGTGTGGTCCGATATCGTGCGGGACGAGGCACGGGCCGCAACGGTGCAGGCGGGCACGGCACGCGCGTACTTCGTACAGGACGACGTTCTGACGAAGGGCTGCCCGAACGCGAGCCCGGCCTGTCGGGCGCGGGCGTATCTGGTCCCGGGCAATACGGTTCTCACCGGCCAGACCGTAGGCGCCTACACCTGCGCCGGGTACACCAGCGCGAAGGGCGTCACGACGATCGGCTGGCTGCCGAGTGCCGACGTGGCGCTCCTGCCCGAGGCAGCGCAGTCGCCCTCCGACTTGGCCGGCAGCTGGATCGGGCCTGAGCAGGCGGTGACGATCGAGCCAGGAGACGGGGGAGCCATGAAGGTCCGGGGTGAGGCGACCTGGGGCATGGGGGACCGGTGGCGTCGCGAGCACGGATCGGTCCACACCGGCGAGATCGCCTGGACCGCACGCCCCGAGGCGGGCGAGCTCGCCTTCACCATGGGCCTGGACGACGAGACCCTGCCGTACGCGCAGGGCGAACCGTTTGATTGCCGGGTTCGGATGCGACGGCGCGGGTCTTACCTCCTGGTGCGTGACAATGGCTCGTGCGGAGGCGCCAACGTGAGCTTCACCGGTCTCTACGCACGGAAGGACTAGGTGCGTGCCTGGCCCTCCTGGGGACAATGGCCATGCCCGACGCGGCTGGAGGCGCCCGATCGGCCCGGCGGTTCTGGTTGGATGCCTGATCGTCTGGCTGCCGGCCCTCATGTTCGGCATCGCGCTCGCCGTCGGCGACCTCGCCGGTTGCGAACTCAGCGAGGCGGAGGTGCGCCCCTGCGTGATGGGAGGCTTCGACCTCGGACTGCCGCTCAGCATGATGAGCATCATGGGCTGGGTCGTGCTCGCGCTCCTGCCGTTCATGGCGTTGACGCTCGGGATCGGCTGCCTGTAGGCCGCTGTCCGAATAGGGCATCACGTCGGGCGCGCGGTCCGGGCACGCGGTGGGCAGCATCCGACGGACGCAAGTCGCTAGGAGTCGGAGACATGCTCGACGGTCACCCCCTGGTCCTGGCCGATCTGCGTGCGCGGTTGGCGGAGCCGCAGCGCGTCTATCACGGTCAAGCGCATGTCGACGCGCTCCTCGATGATTTCCGCGCCAACCGCGACGCCTTCCACGTGCCCGACGCCGTCGAGCTGGCGATCTGGTTCCACGATGCGGTCTACGTGCCAGGGGCCCAGGACAACGAGGCGCGCAGCGCCGACCTGTTGCGGCGACGGCTGGATGGTCTGGCCCCTGCGCCGACGCTGGCGTTGGCCGAGACGATGGTCCGGGCGACCGAGCACCACACCGTCCCGAACGCTCTTCCGTCAACGCAGGCCGAGGACATCGCCGGCTTCCTCGACATGGACATGGCGATCCTCGGCGCCGAGCCCGCGACCTATGACGACTATGCTGAGGGCGTGGCGCGCGAGTTCATCCCGGTCGTGGGCGAGGCCGCCTATCGGCACGGTCGCGCGGCCTTCCTGCGCGCAGCCCTCGATCCTGCCCGAACGCTGTTCCTCACGGTCCGGGCGCGGACATCGTTGGACGGTCCAGGGCGCGCGAATATGCAGCGCGAGCTGACGCATCTATGCTGACCATCCCATCGATGCGGCCGGATCGAAGATGTGTGTCGCGGCGGTCTCGAACTGTGGACGATACGCAGCCCGCGTCAGCGAAGGCCCCAGCGCCGGAGCGGCCCCGCCGTGCCGGTCGCATCGTCGACGTCGATGAGCCAGCCGCTGCCGATCGAGACCTGAGCCACCGACCAGACCGCAGCGCCGTCTTTGCGAACGAGGACGGCGTGTCCATGGGTTCCCGGAGCGCCGGCACGCCAAGCGGCGGCTTCAGCGATGGCAGTCGCTTCCCGCGCCGAGAGCCGAGTCGTCGGGAGCGGCGGCGTGCTGAGCAGCCGACCGAGGAGCGCGCGCCAATTCTTCATGCGGGCAGGCTCATGCAGACGCCATTGGTCGGTCCGAGGATGGTGCAGGCATCGCCGCCCGTCGAAAGCCGATCTCCCTCTCGCCGATCAGCGACCAGATGCATCATCGGTCTCGTCCTTCTGCCGCTGCTCTCGCCCTGTGCCGTCGCGCGCGAACCGTGGATCCCTGCTGCGCTCCGTCGCGATGTCGAGGGCTACGCCTTCGCCGCCTGCTTGGTGGCGCAGAACTCCGCGTATCTGAAGGAGCAAGGGCACGGCTGGGGTGCGGTCGTTCTTGAGCGCATCCGCGGCGGCCTCGAACCGCTGACGGCCCTCGCCGCGGCCGTCCGGGCCGAGGCGGCCCGGACCCCGATGGCCGTTATGCACAAGGATGGGCCGGTCTCGGAACCTCCGGTGCCGCTACCGATCCTGTTCTGCGCCGAACTGCTGCGAGCCCCTGCCGTGCACGCGGTGAAACTCCGAGCGATGCGGCGTCTCCGCTTCGCGTACCGTCGATGACGGGACGTCCCGTCACGAAGGCATGCAAGCGCGGGATGCGCTGGGCGGCCGCTCAGGGCTGCGGTCGTCTGAACCACGCACCGAAACCGCGCCCGACGACCGATATCGTCGCCTCGAAGGAACCGAGACATGCGTACGATCCTGCTCGCGCTGAGCTTGGCATCCGTCGTGGCGACCACGGCATGGGCTGCCGGCACCGAGCCGCCGCGCATGACCGTGCGCACGGAAATCTTTGCGCGACCGCCCTACTCGGAAGCGACCTACTACATCTACGAGTCCGATGGTCGGACAATCTGCACCAAGCTCTCCGTCTGCAACAAGTACGACCAGTGCCGCACGCAGTACGTGCCGGGGGCCTTCAGAGAGCCTGAGGATACCGGCGCCAGTCAGCCCGATGCGACGACCGAAGCGGTCGACATCGCATCGTCATCTCGGAGCAAACACATATGCCTGACCCGCTTCGGGCTCGCGGGGCGGCGGTAGATTGCTATGCCGATATTGCCCCGAGCGTGCGGACGTGCCGGATCAGGCGCAGCAGCATCGGATCGAAGCTCGGTTTTGCATCGCGCAGGAGCTCGGAGAGCGGAGCTTCACGGTCGTGATGCGTCTGTGACGGCCGGGATCGTCGGCTTGCCGCGGCTGAGCGCCGCCCGCGCGTAGGCGGCGTTGAGATGGCGTGTCAGCAGGTCCCGGCATGCGGCAGTCTTCATGCCGCGCGGCATGACGGCCACGACCACCGTGTGCTGGTTTGCAAAGGATCGCACACGTTTGACGGCGCCTGTCCGGCGCGGGAGCGCGGCCTCCGGGTGCAGCGTGAAGGTCAGCGTCGGCGAGTATCCCACCCCGAAATCGATCGACCGGACGGCGAGCCACGGCACCGGCCGATCGAGCCCGGGCGAGGAGAAGCCGTCGATGTCGAGGATCAGAAACGGTGTCCGCCGACCTCGGAGCGTGCGGAACGACCACAAAGCCGCGAAGCAGAGGCCGATGAGCCCGCCGGCGACGCAGGCTGACATCAGCAGCGCGGTTGGACGATCTAGGACCTCGTCGCGCAGTGCGAGGACGCCGGCGACCGTGAAGAACGCCGAGAAGATCGCCGCGAGGCCGATGCCGGCCGCGGCGCGTCCGTTCGATGGGTAGAGCGCCTGTGTGCCAGCCCCGATCGCGCCTGCGGTCGCCCAAAGGCGGCGCTGGTGCTCGGCTGTCCTGCCCTCCGCGACCGTGCGCACGAGAGCGGTGACGTCTCGGCTCAGAGCATCCCAATCGGCGAAGAGCGACTGGATCTCACGGAACTCCGCAGCCATCACTGGCCGCGCGGCGCGGGCGAGGAGAGTGGCATCGGGCGTGATGCCCGCCGCCTCGAGCCGCTGGCGGGTGGTCGGGTGGCTGTCGGTCGGGTGGGGCAGGTGGTCGCCGAGATGGGGTGTCGGATCGCCGAGCCCCTGGTGGCTTCGAGCGACCATCGCGGTCGAGAGGTCGGGCGGCGTCGTTTCGGGCTGCGCGGCGATGCGGGCGAGCTCGGCCCGGAGTTGCGCACCGACCAGCCCATCTCGGATGAGCGAGGTGGCGAGTGCGTCGGGCGAGCCGGCTTCCATCCCGGCCCGATCGGCTTCGAGCTCACGCAGACGGCTCCAGACTTTCACGACGCCGTCGAAGCGGTCGCGCGCGTAGGCCGCGAGCGTCGCGTGGGGCATCACCGAGCGGGCGAGTTGCCGGTCAACCCAGCTCGGGCCGAAATCGACCGTCGAGGCGGTCGCCTGGACGTTCCGGCTGAGCGCAACGGCGATCGGCAGGAACTGCTCCGTGTAGGCAGTATCCTCGCCGGAGAAATGCGCGAGTTCGTGGCCGAGCACGGTGCGGAGTTCGTCGAGGCTGAAGGTCGCGACGATCGGCAGCGGCAGATGCAACACCCGCCCGCGCGTCGTGTGCCTGGAGGGCTCGAGCTGCCACGGGAAGGAGGTGACGAAGAACCCGTGTGCTGCGCTCGCGACGACGAGATCGGGCGTCGCAGCATGCCGGTCGCGCGCGAGATCGCGGAGCAGCGCGAAAAGTCCTGGTGCATCGGCTTCCGTGACCGGCCGCGCTTCGAGCGGCGCTGGGACGGGCGTAAAGAGGGCGGCCGTCCCGCGCAGATTCCGCACCGTCTTGTACGCGCCCCAGAGTGCGACCCCCATGTAGAGGAGACCTGCGAGCACGGCCTTACCATCGTTGGTGTCGACGGTCTCGACGAAGCGGAGGCCGGCGAGTTCGAACAGGATCGAGCCGACGAGCCCGAGCGCGATCGCTACCGCCAGTACCCCGAGCGCCGCCGGCAGCCCCCGTCGCACGGTGGCGAAGGTGGACACCAGCGCCGGCCGTGACGCGCCACCCCGCCGCGCCGCCCGCTCCACGAGCCCGAGCCCGGCCAGCCCGGCCCCTGTCCCGACGATGCCGCCGATGACCGCGACCCAGGCCAACGGCATCCGCACACTCGCCGTGAGCAGCTTCTCGGCGATCTCTTCGGGATCCTCCTGCGCCACGCGATCCAGCGACAGGGCTTGGTACTCCGCGACCGTTCCCCGCCCTCGACATACCTCCCAACTACCGACGCCAAGGAGGAGTAGCGGCAGGAGGACGACGACGAGCAGGAGATCGGGGGTAAGGTGAGCGGCAGTGGGCTTGGCGCGCGCTTTCATGGAAACGGCTCGGCGGGCGGCTGTCGCTTCAGCTAGCATTGTCTTCGAGCGGTGTCCGCGACTTGCGTGGCACACTGGCGGCAGCCCGAATCCGTCAGGCGACCTTCCCGATCGGCGCAGTGTGCGGGGATCGGACGGGCGATCTGGTCCGTAAATCGAGAGGGAGACGCTCCTCCTGAGAGGCTTTCCCCTTTTGTCCTCGACCCTGCGCCAACGAGGTCGGACACGGGCTGGCTCGGCGTCGAGTGGCGGAGGCTGGCGTCTCTCCCGATGGCGCGCTGCTTTGAGGCCCGACGCGCTCGTGCCGAGGCGTGGTAGCCCTAGCGGGAGGAGCGCGACGCGCAGCGAGGGTCTGCGTGTGGTTTGAGTCGCGTCAGGCTTTCCGAGGAATGGATGCGCCGACTGAGGAACGCAGCCGCCGAGACGAGCCTGCATGTCCTAGCTCATGATCTGTAGCAGATGATCGCCATCTTCGGCACCGATCACCGCTCAATGCCGCCCGGTATTCTGACACAGTCCCCGTAGCGAGCGGACGTGCATGTCCCGGAAACCGACGTCCGCTTCCGGGAGACAGCCGATGCCTCTGGAACGGCCGGGTTGGGCGCGAAGCTGAACGTCCGGTCCTGCGCACGCTGACGATTCTGCGTGACGAAGCCTCGCCGAAAATGCTCTGTCTGCTTCCAGATGCAAGTAGGGGAAATCGGTCGCTCGCGCGATACCAGATGAACGGCAGAAATCACCCCCTCTAGCGCATACTTCTGAGCGGGGGATGATCCTTCCATTGCCGAAACTCGCTGCCGCGTCGTTCTTCTCGGGCATCTCCCTCCTCGGCCTCTCCAGAAGCGATCTGAGCCGAGTGGATGGTCTTGCCGATCGCGTCGGCGGGTCAATGCCGGCCTTTGGGCCCGGTAGGTATTACGGGTTCTCCGCAACAGAGATACGCCGGGTCAATCCGGCCAACACTTTATTGAAGCCTGCTATTCCGCCAGCGGTTCAATCTCCGCCGTACCGCCACCCGATACGACAAGCTCGCCCGCAACTATGCTTCATCCGTCGCTCTCGCCGCCATCAACGCTTTTTGTCGCTGAGCGATTCCAAAGTCCCAGATAATGGGGTGCGTATGTTCGGAGTGCTGCCGGTTGCAAGTTCTGTTGCAACGCAAACCTCGTTGGACGCCGGCACAGGGTGGTGGTACAAGGCTGAACGCAGGCGCAGCCTCAAACCACTGATCTTACAAGTTTTTCTCCTCAAGGGGCCCAGCCTGTTCCTGGGCGCGAAGGGCGCGCAGTTCGGGCCGGAGCTGGCGGCCCAGCGCGGGCGCACCGACGCGGCGCTCGCCGGGCTGCCCCAGGCCGTGGCGGCCGCCACGGGCTTCGGCCCGGATTTCGCGGCGCGCGGGACGGGCTTCGCGCGGGCCCTGGCCGGGCTCGCGGACCAGCGCCGGACGATCGACGCCCTCGTCCCGGGCGCGCCGCAGGCGGCCGTCTTCTACACCGGGCTGATCGGCGAGGGGCTGGGGCTCGTGCGGGCGATGGGCGGGGTGATCGACGAGGCCGGCCTCGCCGCGCGGGCGAACACCTACGCGGCGTTCCTGTCGCTCAAGGAGGCCGCCGGGCAGGAGCGGGCCGCCGCCTCGGCGGCCTTCGCCTCCGGCAGCCTGGACCTCGCGGCCGCCCGGCGGCTCGCCACGCTGGCGGCCGACCAGGCGACCTACGCGGGCCTGTTCCGGGCCGGAGCCGAGCCGGCGCAGGCGGCCCTGCTCGACGCCGCGGAGGCCGCCGAGCCGGCCCGGGAGGTGGCGCGCCTGCGCGAATCCACCCAGGCGACGATGCCGGGGGCGGTCCTCGCCTTCCGCGACGCGCCGGCCTGGTTCCGCCTCGCCACGCAGCGGATCGACGCCCTGAAGGGGGTGGAGGACCGGCTCACCGCCGATCTCGTGGCCGCCGCCGGCGCCGTGCGGGCCCGGACCGACCGGATGCTGGCCCTCTGGATCGTCGGCGGGCTCGCCCTGTTCGCGCTCTCGGCCGGCCTCGCGATCTGGCTCGGCACGGCGATCGCCCGGCCGCTGACCCGGATGGCGCGGGTGCTGACCGCGATCGGCCGCAACGACGGGACGGAGGATCCGGCGATCCCGTCGGGCGGCCCCCGCGAGGTCCGGGCGATCGCCGCCGCCGCGCTGGCCTTCCGCGACAGCGTCGCTGAGCGCCGGGTGGCCCGGCTCGCGCAGGAGCGGCTCGCCGCCGAGGCCAGCGCCGCCCAGCGGAATGCCGCCCTGGGCCTCGCCGACAGCTTCGAGCGCCAGGTCGGCGGCATCGTCGCGGCGGTCTCGGCGGCCGCCACCCGGCTGGAGGCCTCCGCGCACGGCATGGCCCGGGCCGCCCAGGACACGACCGACCTGAGCCGCGCGGTGGCCGGGTCGGCGGATTCGGCCGCGCGCTCGGCCGACACGGTGGCGGCGGCCACCGAGGAACTCACCGCCTCGGTGCGGGAGATCGGCGTGCAGGTCGGAGCCTCGGCCGACCTCGCGGCCGGCGCGACCCGGGACGCGGACGGGATGGCCGGGGAGGTGCGCCGCCTCGCCCAGGCGGCGGGCAGCATCGGGGAGATCGTCGCGATGATCTCGCAGATCGCCGGGCAGACCAACCTGCTGGCGCTCAACGCCACGATCGAGGCGGCGCGCGCCGGCGAGGCCGGCCGGGGCTTCGCCGTGGTGGCCGCCGAGGTCAAGCACCTCGCCGAGCAGACGGCCCGGGCCACCGAGGAGATCGCCGCCAAGGTCGCGGAGATCACCGGATCGACGGAGGCCTCGGTCCGCGCCATCGGCGGCATCACCGAGGTGATCCGCACTCTCGCCCGGATCGGCGCCGAGATCGCCGCCATGGTCGAGCAGCAGGGCGCGGCCACCGCCGAGATCGCCCGGACCACCGCGCAGACCTCGCAGGACACGCGCGGCGTGTCGGGCCACATGGCGGGGGTCGGCCAAGCGGCCGGCACGGCGAGCCAGGGCTCCGCCCAGGTGCTGCAGGCGGCGGGCGACCTGTCCCGGCAGGCGGGCGACCTGCGCGGCGCGGTGGAGCACTTCCTGGCCCAGGTCCGCGCCGCCTGAGGACGGGGATCCCAAAGGGCAAGCCCTTTGGCGGGGTGTCGGGGCGGCGCCCCGACTTCCGGGCAAAGCCCGGCAGCAGGGCTCTGCCCTGCACCCGCGAAAGGTCTCGACCTTTCGAAACCGGGACTCGCGTCGCGCTACGCCAGTCCCAGCCCGAGGAGCCGGTCGGCGTTGCGCCAGAGGGCGGCCTCCAGGGCCTCCTCGGACAGGCCGAGGCCGCGGAAGTCGGCGACGCCCTGGCCCATGGGGCGGAACGGGAACGAGGAGCCGAACAGGAACTGGTCCCTCATGAAGCCGTTCGCCGCCTCCACGTAGAGGCCGCCGCCGGGCGCGAAGGTGTACATGTCGGGCGAGACGAAGACGTTGGCGTTGCGGAACGCCACCGTCACCATGGCGGCCACGTTCGGGTAGAACCCGTGGCAGCAGACGATCGGCAGCTTCGGGAAGGCCTTGGCGACCCGGTCCACCGCGAGCGGGTCGTTGAAGCGCAGGTCCGGCGTGGTCGGCCCCGACATCACGAAGGCCGGGACCTTGAGGTCCTGGCACAGCTCGTAGAGCGGCATCAGGCGGTCGTCGTCGGCCGCCATGGCCTCGCGGTAGAAGCCGGCATCGAGGTTGATCCCCTTGAAGCCGAGCTCGGTCACGGCGCGCCGGGCCTCGGCCAGGGCGGCCTTGCGGCCGAGCTTCACCGGGTCGACCGAGGCGATGCCGATCAGGCGCTTCGGGTCGTGCCGGGCGGCCTCCGCCAGGGCGTCGTTCGAGACCCGCACCCCCGGGACCGAGCGGGCGACCATGACGGCGACGTCGATGCCGGCCCCGTCCATCTCGGTGCAAAAACCCGCGATCGTCGCGCCGCGGGTGAAGTGCTCCACCTCCCGGCTGCCGACCCGGGCGTTCAGCCAGCGCGCGACGCCGAATTCCGGCGTGTCCGGCTCGGCGCCGAAGAACCGGTGCAGGAAGGTCGGCCGGCTGCGCATGTCCACGACGGGCATTTCTTGTGACTCCCCAGTGTGATCGGCGGATCGGTCGGGTTTCCAAAGGGCTTGAGCCCTTTGGCGGGTCGTCAGGGCGGAGCCCTGACGGGTCAGGTTCCGGATCGCCTCAGTGCGAGACGGCCTCCAGCACCCGGCCGCGGGTCTCGACGCCGAGGGTCAGCACCAGCAGGGCGGCGATCAGGAATCCGCCCGCGCCGACCTGGAACGCCGTGGCCGGGCCGTGATCGCGCACCAGCACGGGCACGATCATCGGCCCCAGGATGGCGCCGATCCGCCCGAAGGCCGAGGCGAAGCCGGCGCCGGTGGCCCGGGCCCGGGTCGGGTACAGTTCCGGCGTGTAGGCGTAGAGGCAGCTCCACATGCCGAACATGAAGAACTGCATCACGAACCCCGACACGAACAAGGCCGTCTCGCCCGCGGCGTTGCCGTACAGGTAGGCGGCCGCCGCCGCGCAGACGAGGAACAGCGCGGTGGTCGGCTTCCGGCCGGCCCGCTCGAGGAGCAGGGCCGCCGTGGCGAAGCCCGGGATGCCGCCGAGCGTGATCAGGGTCACGAAGCCCACCGAGCCGACGATCGAGAAGCCGCGCTCCTTGAGCAGCACGGCGATCCAGGAATTGAGCCCGAAGAAGCCGATCAGCGCGAAGAACCACAGGCCGAAGGCCATCACGGTGCGCCACCGGTATTCGGGGGCGAACAGGGTCGCGACGGGGCCGCGCCGCGGCCCGGGGGCCGCCGCCGCCGCGGCCACGGCCGGCGCCACCGGGGGCAGGGGACGGCCGGTCGCCTGCTCCACGGCGCGCTCCATCGCGGCCATCACCGACTCGGCCTCCGCGGTCCGTCCGGCCTCGGCGAGCCAGCGGGGCGATTCCGGCATGGACCGGCGCACCGCCAGCACCACCAGCGACAGCAGGCCGACCACCACGAAGGCCCAGCGCCAGCCGAGATAGGGCAGCACGAAGAAGCTGATCGCCCCCGACAGGACGTAGCCCACCGCCCAGAACCCCTCCATGATGGCGATGTACTTGCCCCGCACGGAGGCCGGGACGATCTCCGAGACCATCGCCTGCGCCACCGGGGCCTCGCCGCCGACCCCGACCCCGATCAGGAAGCGGCAGGCCATCAGCACGGGCAGGCTCCAGGACGCCGCCGCCGCGAGGCTCGCCAGGCCCCAGACCACCATGGTCACCTGGAACACCGCCTTGCGGCCGAACCGGTCCGAGGCGGTGCCGGCCAGGATGTTGCCCACGAGCTGGCCCGCGAAGGTCATGGCGGCGAGCTGGCCGGCCTCGGTGGGGCTCAGGCCGAACGCCACCACGATCGAGCCGAGCAGGAAGGTCAGGAGCGCCACGTCGATCTGGTCGACGAGCCACGCCGAGGCGATGATCGCGAAGATCCTGCGCTGGTAGCCCGACATGGGCAGCCGCTCCAGGCGGGCGGCGATGTCGGGGATTGCCGGCCGCGCGCCGTCGGGGCGCGTCGCGATCGGGGTTTCGGCGGCTGGCAAGGCTGACTCCCGTCCTCCGCGGCCCGGACGGTTCCGGCGCGGTCCGGCGGCTCCGGTACATCACCGCCGGCCGCGGGAACAGGGCGGCGGAACCGGACGGCTCAGTCGGGGATGGCGAAGCCGATCGACAGGGACAGGGCCGCGACGGCGGTCAGGGCCACGGCGGCCTGACGGACCTGGTGCCAGCGGGCGCAATGGGCCCGCTCCTCGGCCGTGGCGCTCAGGCCGAGCTCGTCGTCGAACCCGCGCACGAAGGCGTCGAAGCTCGGGAAGGCCCGCCGCGCGAGCCACAGCCACACGCCCACGGCGGTCAGGCCGAGCGCCCAGCCCCCGTAGGTAAAGGTATCGTCCAGCATCAGGCGCACGCTTTCGGCCTACGCCCCCCTCGTCGCACATTCTACGGCAGATTGCATGAACCGCCTAGGCCGGATCAGGGCCGGAATGCCGGTTCCGGGAGTCCGGACATGCCTGCGAAGACGGATTTGCGACGCCGTGTCTGCGAAGACATGATTTCGAGCCTGTCCGGTCCGGTGCGTCAGGGCCTCTCCGGGATCCGGCCGAGCGCGTAGAGCGTGATGGCGGCCGCGTTCGAGACGTTGAGGCTGCGGATCGCCCCCGAGAACGGGATCCGGGCGAGCACGTCGCAGCAGCCCCGGGTGCGCTCGCGCAGGCCCTTGCCCTCCGCCCCCAGGACGATCACCAGCGGCCGGGCGACCGTCAGCGCGTCGAGGCTCTCGGGCGCGTCGGAATCGAGCCCGACCCGGGTGAAGCCCCGCTCGCCCAAGGCGATCAGCGCCTCGGCGAGGTTCCGGACGGTCACGAACGGCACGTGCTCCAGGCCGCCGGAGGCGGATTTCGCCAGGACGCCGGTGGCGCCCGGCGCGTGGCGCGCCGTGGTGACGATCCCGGCGACGCCGAAGGCCGCGGCGGTGCGCACGATCGCCCCGACATTGTGCGGATCGGTGATCTGGTCCAGCGCCAGCAGGAGCGCGTCGGCGGGCAGGTCGTCGAGGCCGGGGGCGGGCAGGGGTTCGGCTTCGAGGTACAGGCCCTGGTGGACCGCGTCCGGGCCGAGCAGGCGGCCGATCTCGCTCGGCCGCACCAGCTCGGGGGCGATCCGCAGGGCTCCGCCGAACTCGGCCTCCAGCCGGGCGGCCGCGTTCTCGGTGGCGAGGAGCCGGTGCAGGCCGCGCGCGCCGTTGCCCAGGGCCTGCACCACCGGGTGCCAGCCGTACAGCACGGCGGCCCCCTCGGCGGCGGGCTCCCGAGGGGGCCCGGCGGGGGCGGGGCGGTGGCCGGGCCGGAAGCCCGGGCGGCGGAAACCCGGCGGGCGGGCTTTCGGCGGACCGGATCCCGGCGGGCGTCCGTCGTTGCGGCGGTCCGTCATCGGAGCGCGTCCGGATAGCGGGGCATCGGTGCGGCCTTCTCAGAGGGTTCCGGCGGAGTCGGTCCGAGAAACCGGGCGGCATGGCCCGCGTCAAGCCGGCGCCGCGGGGGCCGCGGCCTCACGGCGGCACAGCACCGGCCGGGGATGGCGGTTGGGCGTCGGGCCGGAGCGGTGTGGACAAGGACGGTTCATTCCCTTCATTCCCTGTTCAAGACCGATCGAAGAACCTGGTGTTCGTCAGAAAGAACGGGATCCACGACACTAGGAAGATTATCAAGAAGAGACTCTCAGAGAGTCAGTTCGGCAAGTTATATGCGGTGCCAATTCCTCCTGATCTGCCAGAGACTTGAGGCATCATCCCGTATCCCACTCTGCGTGGCTGCGCATCGAACTCTGCGTGGGCGTGCATGCGATTCTGCGCCGGTTCGGCGGAGCGCCGTATCGGAGTCTGCGCGGCCGCGTATCGGATTCGGCGCGGATTCGCGCCCGGGCCGGTGGATAACGGGGACGGAATGCGGGCCGGGACCGTATCGGACTCTGCGTCGGGCGGGCGCGGCGGTCCGGCCCGTATGCAGGTCTGCGCGCCGCCCCCGGCAGCACGGCCCGGCGGGCACGGCCTCTGAACGACGCCTGCGCGGCCCCTGCGTGATCCCTGCGCGGCCCCTGAGAAGCGGGGATTGCCGGGACAAGCCGGCTCCGGGCTGGGATTCCCACGGGCGAATCGTGGCATGGCAGGGTCGGGCGCGCCTCCCCCGGCCGGCGGAGACGCGCCCCTGCGACGCGGGTCGAGGGCGATGGGCATCGAGGAGAAGATCGCCGGGATCCACGATCCGGACCTGCGGGCCGAGGTCGAGGCGGCGCGCGGCGGCTTCCTGTTCGCCCAGATCGTCGAGCACGTCCTGCACCGCCAGCGCGAGCGGGACGCGCAGGCGGCGGTTCTGGGCGAGGAGGAGGTCCGCCGCGCCGGGCTCTCCCGCGACCAGCGCCGCCGCGACGCGGTCCGGCTGGTGATCGAGAGCGAGCCGGCGCTGCCGTCGAGCCTGCAGCACATCCACTCAGTGCTGGCGCTGTGCGGCCTGCCCTACCGCGATCCCGGCCCGGTGCGCGAGTTCTCCCGCACCTACGGGCGCAACTCGCTCAACCTCATCGCCGGCCGGATCAAGGACCCCGCGACCGGCGCCTTCACGCCCCAGGGCCTGCCCTACGGGCCGAAGGCCCGGCTGGTCCTGCTCCACCTCTGCACCGAGGCGGTGCGCCAGCGCAGCCCCACCGTGAAGGTCGCCGAGACCCTGTCGGGCTTCATGCGCGAGATGGGCTTCGCGGTGACGGGCGGCGAGCGCGGCACCATCCGCCAGTTCAAGGAGCAGCTGAACCGGCTCGCCGCCTGCTCCATGCAGATCGGCCTGTGGGACGGGCGCGACAGCGCCACCACCCTCAACGTCCCGCCGTTCCGCAGCCTCGAACTGTGGCGCCCCCGGGCCGGGGAGGGCGACGACGAGGCCGGGCGCACCGTGCGCTTCGATCCGGACTTCTACGAGACCCTGATCCGCCACGCCCTGCCGGTGGACGTCCGGGCGGCCCGGGCCTTCTCGGGCTCGGCGCGCAAGCTCGACCTGCTGTTCTGGACCGGCTACCGGCTGCGGTCGCTCCAGCGCCCGCTGCGCCTGACCTGGGCCAACCTGCACGCGCAGTTCGGGGCCGAGAACGCGTCGATCCGCAGCTTCCGGCAGGCGTTCAAGGCGGATCTGGCGCATCTGCGCGAGGTCTTTCCGCGGCTGCCCCTGGTGCTCGACGACGGCGGCCTGACCCTGCACCCGGCCGATCCGGGGGCGCTGCTGGTGCCGCCGCGCCCGGCCGCCAAGGGAATGCGGACCCGCCGCTAGGGAACATGGAATATTCCGGGTTCCGAGAGGGAACATTTCGTCGGCATCTTCCCTCAGGCCCTGAAAGCGGCTACCCATTCCCTTTGTACGGAGGGAATATCGCGTGGGCCTGTCGGAAGCCGAGATCGAGGCGCGCCTCGCCCTCCTGCGGCGGCGGCGTGAGGCCCTCGACCGGGAGATCGCCGATCTCGTGCTCTACCTCGAACTCGGGCGCCGTCTCGCCGGCACCGGGACCGATGCCGGCGAGACGGAGACGCGCCCGGAGACTCGCCTGAAGATCGCCCCGGGCGCGTCCCGCGATCCGCGACCACGGGGTCCGGACGGGCCGCCTGCCGGGTGGGGCGACCCGCCGCCCGACGTCGTCTCGTCGGCGCGCCGGGTCCCCGCGGCCCCGGCCCGGCCGCGGGCCGAGCTCCGCTCCGCGCCGCAAGTCGAGGACGCTGCAGAAGACACTGCAGAAGTCGCTGCAGAAAGACCTCGCGACGGGTCTGCCGAAGGGACCGGAAGGGCCGAAGGATCCGGGGCGCTGGGCGCGATCCCGCCGGCCATTCCCTTCGCGGAGGACGCGGCCGGCGCCCGCCGCTACGGCCGCGCCCTGGTGGGGGCCGCCTGCGCGGCGCTCGCGGAGGCGGGCCGGCCCCTGCACGCGGCCGAGATCCTGGCGGTGCTCGCCGGCCGGGGCTTCACCGTGCCGGGCCGGGATCCCGTGGCCGCCCTCAACACCCGCCTGTGGAAGCGGGCCGGCCCCGACGGGCCCCTGCGCCGCGTCGGCGAGGCGACCTACGCGCTCGCGCCGCCGGCCTGAGCGGACCCGTCACGAAAGCGTGACGGCGCCCGGCCCCGCGCCTCCTCCATTTCGGGGTCGTCGCGGGCCGCGAAACCTGCATCCTGACGGCGGCGCGGTCCCGGGCGAACGAGGGCGCGGCGGCAGAGGGCGCGGCGGCATGGGGCATGACGGCATGGGGCGCGACGGGACGAGGCGCGACGGGACGAGGCGCGACGGGATGGTCGAGACGGGTGCGGACCGGGCGGGTTCCGGTGACCGGATCCCGGCGCGGGCCCGATGACGGCGGTCCTCGCCGCGCCGGCGGCCCAGGCCCTGGCCTTCGTGCTGGGCTGCGCGGTGATCCACGCCGCGCGGGCGCATGCGGAGATGGTCACGCGCCTGCTCGCCGCGACCGCCGTCGCGGCGGCCGTGCTGGTCCTGCTCGTGGCCTCCCTCGACTCCGCGCCGGGCGCGGACGAGATCTTCGACGAGGTCTCGGTCTACGCGGCGTCCTGAGGGGAGGGGCGCGGCCGGCTCAATTGATCAGGCAGAAGCCCGCCCCGGTTCCGACCCGGCGCTCCTGCGCGCACCAGGGCCGCGGCCCGCCGGAGGGCCCCTTCAGGGCGGCGACGGTCCGGGCCGCGGCGGGATCGGAACCGCGCAGGGCGGGGCCGGCGACCTCCGCGCGCTCCCCGTCCGGGCCGCGCACCCCGACGGCGCCGCTGGGCACGGTGGTGGGTGCGGTGCTGGACGTCTGCTCCGGCTCGTTCACCGGGACCGGCTGCGCGCGGTCGGGCGGATTCAAGGGCGCCAGTCCGGGCCCGTCCTGCGCGATGGCAGTTCCGCACAGGATCAGGCAGGCGGCCGGAAGCGCGAGGACCTTGAGCATCGGGGAAGCTCCGTGTCGAGAACGATTCCGCCGACCGATCGCTCGGACCGGCCGTCTCCTCCAGTGTGACAGCCGGCCGTTAAGGGCGCACAAACATTCAGGATTAATATTTTCCGAAGATAGCCTATAATCGGATGATGATGTGATGAGATTTAAATCTATCTCACCATCCGGAGCTCGACGCGCATCTCCGGAAGGATTCCGGTTCAGCCGGGGCAGGCCATCCGGACCGCGTCGCGCGCGGCCGGCCCGGTGTCGGCGGGCTCACGACTTCGGTGCGACGGCCAATCGTCTCACGCCGACAGCGCTGGAGCGCTCTCCGCCGCGGTGGATTCCGGTTCGGTGCGGGACACGATAGACCCGCCGGGTCGGTGTTCTGCTCAAGTCCATCCTGCCCCCTCATCCCGAGGTGCGGCGCAGCCGCCTCGAAGGAGGGCTCCGGGGATCGCGCGGCTGGCTGGAGGCCGCCTTCGAGGCCTGCGCTGCGCTCCGTCACCTCAGGATGAGGGGACGCGTTGGACCGCCGACCCGGGGCGTCCCGGCCTTCGGCACCGTGTGCGACGCGACCGGGCACGGCTCGGAGCCGCCGGCGTGTGCCGGCGCGGGCCGGCATAAGCTGGCGGGGGCTGGCGGGGACGGCGCCCGCGGGTCTCCGCGTCCGGGCCCCGTCCCCGCCGCGGCGGCCCTACCGCTCCGGCGCCGCCACCGCGGCGGCGAGGCGGTCGTGGGGCACGCCGGACCCGCCGACCACCGCGACCCGGGTCCCGGCGGCGCTGCGCCGGCTCGCCCAGTCGCCGATCATCTCCAGGCAGGTGTGGTCGATGGCCGCGAGGTTGTCGGTGGCGAGGCGGACCTCGCCGCCCGTGGGGGTGCGCTCCAGCGCCGCCGTGAGGCTCGGCAGCTGCAGGAACGTCGCCGCCCCGGACAGGCGCAGCTCCGGCACGCCGGGCACCTCGCGGGCCGCGGCGTGCTCGATCCGCAGCCGGCCCTTGCGCAGGCTCGGCAGGGCCTGGAGGAGGCTGAGCGCGAGGCCGGTTAGCACGCCGGTGAGCAGGTCCACCGCCACGACGGTCGCCATCGTGGCGAGCCAGATCGCCGCCGTGAGCCAGCCGTAGCGGGCCCCCAGGTGCAGGGCGTGGGCGGGGCTCGCCAGCCGCCAGCCGGTGACAACCAGGATCCCGGCGAGGCTCGCGGTCGGCACCAGGGCCAGCAGCCAGGGCAGGGCGACCAGGAAGGCCAGGATCCAGGTCCCGTGCATCACCGTGGCGGCCCGGCTCACCGCCCCGGCCTGGACGTTGGCCGAGGAGCGCACGATCACCCCGGTCATCGGCAGGGCGCCGAGGAGCCCGCAGATCAGGTTGCCGATCCCCTGCGCGCCGAGCTCCCGGTCGAAGCGGGTTCGCGGGCCGTCGTGCATGCGGTCGACCGCGGCGGCCGAGAGCAGGCTCTCGGCGCTGGCGATCACCGCGATGACCAGCGCCATGATCAGGATCTCGGCCTCGGCGAGCCGCGCCCAGGCCGCCGCGTCCGGCAGGGCGAGGCCGGAGAGGATCGCCTCCGGCACCACCACGCGCTTGACCGCGAAGTCCCCGAGCCCGGCGACCAGGCTGCCCGCCAGGACGCCGACCAGCGCCCCGGGCAGGAGCCGCAGCCGGGCCGGGCGCAGGCGCTCCCAGGCGATCATGGCGGCGATGGTGAGCCCGCCCACCACGACGGCGCCGGTGCGGTCGCCGGCGCCGCTGACGAAGTTGAAGAACGCCGCCGGGATCGCCACGAGGTTGTCGAGGCCGCTCGCCCGGGGGAGGGCGTCGGTGAGGACGTGGATCTGGGCGAGCACGATCAGGATGCCGATGCCGGCGAGCATCCCGTGCACCACGGCCGGCGAGATCGCCCGGAACCAGCCGCCGACCCGCAGGGCGCCCGCGGCGAGCTGGAGGAGGCCCGCCGCCACCAGGACGGGGCCGAGCGCGTCGAGCCCGTGCGCCTGCACGAAGCCGTACACGATCACCGCGAGGCCCGCCGCCGGTCCGCTGACCTGGAGCGGCGAGCCCGCGATGAGCCCGACGACGATGCCGCCGACGATGCCGGTGATCAGCCCGCGCTCGGGCGGCACGCCGGACGCGATGGCGATGCCCATGCACAGGGGCAGCGCCACGAGGAAGACCACCACGGAGGCGGGCAGGTCCCGGGCGAGGCGCGCGCGGACGGCTCCCCCCGGTGCGAGGGCGGCTGTCAGGCCGGAGGGGATGCGCATGGTCAGGCGGCCTGCAGGCGGCCAGCGGCGGCGGCGTCCTGCGCCACCGGGATGTCGGCCTCGCCGATCGGCCGGAAGCGACCGCTCGCGCCGTCATAGGCCAGGAGGGCGCCGGTCTCGATCTCGAAGAACCAGCCGTGCAGGCGCAGGGAGCCCTTGGCGAGGGCGGCGGCGACGCTCGGATGGGTGCGCAGGTTGGCGAGCTGGACCACCACGTTCTCCAGCGCCAGGGCGTGGTGGCGGGCCTGCGCGTCCATCCCCTCGGGATAGGCCTCGCAGACGATCCGCTCGGCGGCCTCGGCGTGGCGCAGCCAGGCCGCGACGCTGGGCATCCGCTTGAGCAGGTCCCGGTTCATCAGCCCCTTCATGGCGCCGCAATCGGAATGGCCGCAGACCACGATGTCGCGCACGCCCAGCGCCACCACGGCGTACTCAATCGCCGAGGAGACGCCGCCGATCACGTCGGAGGCCGGGGGCACGATGTTGCCGGCGTTGCGGCAGACGAACAGGTCGCCCGGCCCCGCCCGGGTGATGTGCTCGGGGGCGACGCGGGAATCCGCGCAGGCGATGATCAGCGCGCTCGGGTGCTGACCGTCGCGCACCAGCTGCTGGTACATCTGCCGCTGGCCGGGGAAGACGCTGCCCTGGAAGCTGGCGATGCCCTGGATGATGCTGTCCATGAAGGGTCCCTGGTGCTGGACGGAGTGGGGAGATCGGCCTGCGCCGCGGCGCGCCGCCGGCCCGTTCGCGGGGGCCGGCGGTGTCTCGGACGGCGTGTCCGTGTGATCGACCGGGCCCGAGGCCCGGGTGGGGGGCCGGAGGCTGCCGGGGCCCCCCGGCGCCGCCTCAGCGCGCGATCCGGCGGCGCTGCGCGGTCCCGGACGCCCAGTGGGGATCGACGAGGTTGCGGCGCGCGATCGCGGGTCCGGCCCGGTCGTGGAGCATCGGCGCCCCGAGGAGCTGCCCGGTCCCCAGGCGCTGCGAGTGGAGCGAGCGCGGGTCGTGATGGGGATCGTTCACGTAGGAGCTCATGTGGCCGCCGCCGGCGACCTGGCGGCTGCCGTCGCCGCCCTCGCCCGCCTGGGCGGAGATCGGCAGGACGAGGGCGCCGGCCAGGAGCCCCAGGGCAAGGCCGCGGGTGAAGCCGAAACGGGAGCCGGTCGGGAGGTGCCGTGGTGTGGTCATCGCGTTACCTCGCATGTTCGTCGTCTGGCCGAGGACACCGCATCCCGAGCCGATGATCCGAACATAAGCGTCGTATTTCGAAGAGTATGTGCGCTTCGGCACAGTAAAACGACAAAAATTTTAATCCTTTCTCTTGGTATTACTTGGTGCGTGGACGCACACCATGGACACCGCACGCCGTCGACGACGGGATTAAAGCGGATTCGGCGCTGTCAGCGCAAAGGCCTGCTGCGACGCGGGTCCGTCATCATGGGGCAGGCGAAGGAATGGGATGCGATACGGCGCCGTCCAGATCATGTGGCCGCGCGGAGACGGCGGCGCCGAGGCCGGCCACCGGACGGGTTCGGGCCGGAGGCCGGGGGCGGGTCGATCACAGCGTGGCCGCGGGCGGCTGCGGGCGGCTGCGGGGCCTGCCGCGGAGGCCCGTCGGATCCCTCAGGCCGGGCGCGGCCGCGGCGGGGTCGCGTCGGCCTCCGCGGGCGGGGCGGGCAGGGGGCTCGCCGCCACGTAGACGAATCCCGCCGCCTCGTAGGCGAGGCTGGCGGTGCCGCGCCCGGCCAGGCCGCGTTCCAGCAGGCGGGTGCCGAAGCCGCTCCGCGCGGGCGGCGCCACGGGCGGGCCGCCGCGCTCGCGCCACGTGATCCGCAGGGTCGGGGCGCCGGCATCGGTCTCCCGCACCCAGGACAGCGCCGCGCGGCCGCCCGGAACCGAGAGGGCGCCGTGCTTGACCGCGTTGGTGCACAGCTCGTGCAGGATCATCGTCAGCGCCAGCGCCCCCTCGGGCGGCAGCCGCAGGTCGGGGCCCGCCAGGGTGATGCGCGGCGTCGCGTCGTCGGCGGTCTCGCCCAGGGCGGTCTCACCCAGGAACGGGCGCAGGGCCTGATCGGCGATGCCGCGCAGGCCCGCGCTGGTCCAGCTCTCGCGGGTGAGGACGTCGTGGGCGCGCGACAGGGCGAGCAGCCGCGCCTCGAAGGCGTCCCGCCCGGCCGCGGCGCCGCCGCCGAGGTTCTTCAGGCTCTGCGCGGCCATCGACTGCACGGTGGCGAGGGTGTTCTTCACCCGATGGTTGAGTTCGTCGATCAGGAGCCGGTGGGCCTGCGCGCGCCGGGCCAGCTCGTCGGCGGCCGCCTCCAGGGCCTCGGCGATCATCGTGCCCTCGCGCACCAGGGAGCGGGGCAGCACCGGCAGCGGCTGGCCGCGGCCCAGCGCGCCGGCCGCGCCCGCCAGCTCCCGCAGCGGCCGGGCGATCAGGCCGGCGAGCAGCCACGCGAGCAAAGCCGCCGCGAGCGCCACCGCGCTGCCCGCCACCAGGATGTTCTCGCGCAGCGCCGTCGCCGAGGCCAGGGCCCGGTCGGCCGACTGGCGCACCACCACCTGCCAGCCGAGGCCGGGATAGTCGCGGTAGCCGGCCGTGCGCGCCTGCGCGCTCAGATAGGCGGCCCCGTCCGGCCAGGGGCCGACCCGGCTGGTACCCTGCCGATCGAGGGGACGCCCGCCGGCCGGCACGGCCTGGGGCAGGGCCTGGGTCAGGGTCGGGGACTGGGGCGAAGGCAGGGAATCCCCCTGCAGGCCCGGCGGCCCCAGGAGGACGGCGCCGTCCCGGGACAGGATCAGGATCTCCGCGCCCTCGCGGTGGCCCCGGAGCGAGCCTTCGAGGGTGCGGGCCATGTCGCGCGCCCAGGTCCAGTCGAGATGCGCGGCCAGCACGCCGACGAGGCGTCCGTCCGCCGCCCGGACCGGGGCCGCGACGTCGACGAGGCGCAGGGGTTCTCGCGCGCGCGTCCCGCCCGATCCCGGTCCACCGGGGGTCAGCACCGCCTGCAGGAGCTTGGCCGGATGCACGTCCCCCACGAAGGGCGCCGCGCGGCCCGCGCGGAAATAGTCCCGGCCGGACACGTCCGCGCCCTCCAGAGCGCCGGTGCTGGTCACCGCGACGCGCCCGTCCGCGTCGATCAGCCCGATGATCGAGTAGGCCGGGTAGGTCGCCTGCATCCGTTCCATGAGGGCGCGCTTGGCGGCCGTGCCGGCCCCCGGATCGCGCAGGCTGTCCGAGGCGGCGGCGATCTGGATGTCGCGCCAGCGCTCGAACATGCCGAGGTCGAGGCTCCGCGCCATCTGGCCGGCGATCTCGGCGAGCTGGCCGCCGACCTCCGCCTCGAGGCGGCGCGTCGCCTCGCGGCTCACCAGGGCGGCGAGCGCCAGGGTGGCCAGGAAGCCGAGGGTGCCGAAACCCAGCGCCAGCACGACGCGCAGCCGCGGCGGCGCCCGGCGGCGCAGACCGGCCCGGCGCGCGGGATCGGCCTGCGCGGCTGCCGGGGGCGCCGCAGAAGGAGAGTCGGATCGCGCGATCGCCTGCATCCGACCTCCTGCGGATCCAGCCTGTGCCAGCCGACGGACTTCGCACCGCCAAGCTCTGCCAGGACACCTTCTGAGCACGCACGGCAGACCTCAGCAAGCCAGTATCGGGCCCCGGCGCCGCACTATTACTATCGAGAGTTGCAAATATGCACGCGGTCGGCCTCAAATCAGCGCGCCGGAGCCCGTTGCGGCAGAGCTACGATGGTCTCACGTCCCCATCGGAGAAGGACCGAACGGCTCCGCAGCGCGCTCTCCCCCCTCTGCGGGGGAGGGTGGCCCCCGAAGGGCGTCGGGAGAGGGGAGCGCGACGGTGCAGGATTGAACGCTGGCCTTCATGAAACGCGCGCCCCTTCCGGAAGCCGGGTTCCCCCCTTGCGGGACTGCGTCCCGGCCCGACCCCTGCTGACGCAGGGGCCTCCCTCCCCCGCAGAGGGGGGAGGGAGGGCGCGTGCCATGCCTGGATCGCCAGACCTGTCGACCGGACAACGATCCCGATCCCGATGTGTGAACCCCCAAGCCCGGCAGGGTACCGGCAGCCTGCACCGGACCCGTCCGGCGTCAGAAGCCGGGCCACGCCCCCGGGATCGTGCCGCCGTAGCCCCAGCCCGTGAAGGGCGGCGCCGCGACCCGTTCCCGCGTGGCCGGGGCGAAGACCCGGGCGAGGGGCCTCGGCGCCTGCCAGACCCGCCAGTCCCGCCGCGCCTCCCCGGCCATGCGGGCCAGGGTCCGGTCCATGTCGGAGGCGGCCCGCGGGTGATGCCGTCCGGGATGGGGCCGTGCCTCAACCGAAGAAGCCGCCAGCAGCGCGACCGGAAGGATCAGGGCCGCGTGGCGAGCGCCTCGGAGCGTTTCTCGGAGCGCCTCTCGGAGCCTTTCTCGGAGGATTCCCTGGATCGGCTTGGGACCGGCGCGCATGGTTCGGGCTCGTCGGGAGGGGCCTGCACCGGCAGCTACGCCGGGACGGGCCCTCCGGTTCCGCAGACCGCCGCGGCGCACCTGCGCGCCTTGGATTCCCGGGCCCCGGGATCCCCAGACCGCCCAAAACCCCGTAGAAGGCCTGACACCCGCACCCGAGACAACGCGAGCGCGAACGGCCCATGCCAGAGTCAGTGCCCGACCGGCCCGCCCCCGCATCCGACCCGGTGGCGCTCCTGGAGACGCTCATCGCCTTCGACACGGTGAGCGCCCGCTCGAACCTGCCGCTGATCGACTGGGCGGAGGCGTATTGCCGCCGCCACGGCGCCGCGGTGGAGCGGGTCCCGGACGCGACCGGCCGGAAGGCGGCGCTGCTGGTGAGCGTCGGCCCCTTCGAGACCCGCCCCGGCTACGTGCTCTCCGGCCACAGCGACGTGGTGCCGGCCGAGGGCCAGCCCTGGACGTCCGACCCGTTCAGCCTGCGGGAGGAGGGCGGCCGGCTCTACGGGCGGGGCACCTCCGACATGAAGGGGTTCCTGGCGGTCTGCCTCGCGCTCCTGCCCGAGATGGTCGCGGGCGCGCGCGCCACCCCGATCCACATCGCGATCTCGTACGACGAGGAGGTGGGCTGCCTGGGGGTGCGTCCGCTCATCGCCCGGATGCTGGAGCGCGTCCCGCGTCCGCTGGGCTGCTTCGTGGGCGAGCCCACCGGGATGGAGGTGGTGGTCGGCCACAAGGGCAAGTCGGCCGCCCGGCTCACCTTCCGGGGCAAGGCCAGCCACTCGGCCCTGGCGCCCCAGGGCGTCAACGCGGTGGAGTACGCCGCCCGGTTCATCGAGCACGTCCGGCTGTCCGCCGAGGCGCTCGTCCGGGACGGCGCCCGCGACCCGCTCTACGACGTGCCCCACACCACGGGCCTGTCGAGCGTGGTCCAGGGCGGCACGGCGCTCA
Source organism: Methylobacterium sp. A49B (assembly GCF_053346215.1). Lineage (NCBI taxonomy): Bacteria > Pseudomonadati > Pseudomonadota > Alphaproteobacteria > Hyphomicrobiales > Methylobacteriaceae > Methylobacterium > Methylobacterium sp. A49B. The sequence goes on along the minus strand of NZ_JBKFBO010000085.1, from coordinate 44,051 downwards.
ACATCGTGCCCGACACCTGCAGCGTCGCGTTCGAGTACCGGGCGATCGGCGCGGACGATGCCGGGGCGCTGGCGGCGGCGGCGATCGCCTACGCCACCGATACGCTCGTGCCGCTGATGCGGGCGGTCGATCCGGCCTGCGGCGTCGATGTCGAGCCGCTGATCGACTATCCGGGCCTCGACACCGACCCGGAGGCGCCGATCGTGACCCTGGCCAAGCGGCTCGCCGGCCGGAACGGGCACGCCAAGGTCTCGTACGGCACGGAGGGCGGCCTGTTCGAGCGGCTCGGCGGCGTCCCCGCCGTGGTGATCGGCCCCGGCTCCATCGCCCGCGCCCACAGGGCCGACGAGTACGTCACCCGGGACGAACTGGAAGCCTGCGCGGGCTTCGTGCGACGGCTGATCCGCGACTGCCGGGGCTGAGATCCCGGTTTCGAAAGGTCGGGACCTTTCGCGGGTGCAGGGCGGAGCCCTGCGGCCGGGCCTTGCCCGGTGTCGCGCGAGGCGCGAGGCCGGGGCTCCGCCCCGGCACCCCGCCAAAGGGTCTCGGCCCTTTGGGAACCCCATGTCCGCGAGCGGAAACCCGCCCTAGATGCGGGATGGGCCGTCGGGGCCGGGTCGGAGTCGTCTTTACCGCATGGCCAGCCTCAGCGTCGCGATCGCGTTCGGCGTCCGCCTGCTCCTGGTGCTGCTGTTCCTGCCGTTCAGCGCGCTGGACAAGATCCTGAACTTCCGGGGCGCGGTCGGGCAGGCGCGGCAGGCCGTGCACGCCACCGCCCCCGCCACGGCGCTGATCCTGGTCGGGCTCGCCGTCGAGATCGGGATGTCGCTCTGCATCCTGACCGGCACCGCCGACCGGGCCGCCGCCTTCGTGCTGGCCGGCTATTGCGGCGTGACCGCGCTCCTGTGGAAGCAGTTCTGGGCGCCGGGCGACTTCTGGGCCGGCGGCAAGGGCCGCGAGCTGTTCTGGGACTTCTTGAAGAACTTCGCGCTGGCGGGGGGCTTCCTGCTCATCACCTTCGGCACCGGCGCCGGGACGGTCCAGGACTTCCTCGCCGACCCGCTCGGCTCGACCAACCCTTACGCGGCCGTCGACCGGGCCCGGCCGTAGCCGGACCCGGCGGTGGGATCTCAGCCCTTCGGCACGGTGGCTGCCATGGAGGGCCGGCGCTCGAACTCCGCGAACCACGCAGCGAGGGCCGGCCGTCCCTCCCGCCACGCGAGGTCGGGGAAGCGCAGGTCGAGGTAGCCCAGCGCGCAGGCCATCGCGACGGTGCCGATGTCGAGGGCCGGCCCGCCGGCCACCAGGGTCTCGAACCGGTCGAGCGCCGACCGGATCTTGCCGATCTGGCCGGCCTCCCAGGCGTCCCAGCGCCGCTCCTCCGGGCGCAGGACGCGCTCGTAGCGGGTCAGCAGCGCCGCATCGAGCAGGCCGTCGGCCAGCGCCTGCCGGGTCAGCGCGTCCCAGCGGGCGGCCCCCTCGGGGAACAGGCGCGGCCCGGCCGAGAGGCCGTCGAGATACTCGCAGATCACCCGGCTGTCGTAGAGGGCGGTGCCGTCCTCCAGCACCAGCGCGGGGATCTTGCCCAGCGGGTTGTGGGCGGCGACCTCCGGGGCGGGCCCGGTCGGGGAGGCCCCGGCCGCGGTCACGGCGATCCGGTCGATCAGCCCGGTCTCGTGGGCGACGACCAGCACCTTGCGGGCGTAGGGGGAGGCGGGGGAGTAGAGGAGCTTCATCGGACCGTCCCGGTTGGGCGTAACGCCGTGATCGCGGCGCCGCGCGACCTTGCACCGATGCCGTGCCGAATCCAGCCCCGCTGCCGGGCGGTCAGGCCTTCCGCGCCGTCCCGGACCCGGCATGCACCACCGCCCGGTTCCGGCGCACCTGACGGGTGCGCTGGCGCCAGGCGAGGAGGGCGGTCGCCGTCCGGTCCAGGAGCAGCATGCACAGGCTGCCGACGATCGCCAGCACGCAGACGGCCCCGATCAGCACACCCCAGATCCCGGGCGCCGGGATGATCATCAGGCACAGCAATCCGAACACCGCCGCGCCGGGTATCCACTTCGCCATCGCGCCGCCTGCCCGATATCGAGGAAGGTGTCTTGTCGGCAGATCCTGCGTGATGAGGCTTAATACAGATTTTATATACTATCCGTCGCGCCTGAATTCGCGCATTGAGGCGGGTTTCAGGCTAAATTCTGGTTTATCAATAGTAAAATCCGAGCGGATCGGTCCCGGCGTTCTCGGGCGCTCACGCCGTGACCGCACCGACGGGATTCGCGATGCCGATCGGATACGTTCCGTGGCCGGAGCGCACCTTGCCGTCCTCGAAGATCAGCACCTCGCTGACCCTGACGTCCTTCTGATTCCTGTACTGGATGACCAGGGTATCGATCCCGGCGAAGACATGGTCGATCGTGAAGTGCAGGTCCGGGATCACCGACAGGGCTTCCGACCAGTAACGGCGCAGGGCCGGCTTCCCCCGCACGATGCCGGCGGAGCCAGGCTGCAGCCTCAGGGCGCCCGGTGACGTGAAGACGGCGTCGTTGTGGAAATGCAGGAGCACGCGCTCCACGTCGTGCGCATTCCAGGCCTCGCACCACTCCTGCGCGAACGCGGTCCAATCCATGGCGGATCCTCCGGAAACAACGGGTGACGGGAGCCGGTCGCATCGGCCCGGATGCTTATCGTGATCGGCGCGCGCGCGAGCAAGACGGGGACGAGGGGGGCGCAGGCCCGCACGTGCCCGCATGGTCCCGCATGGTCCCGCTCCGGGCCCGCCGCTCCGGGCCATCCGGGCCGGGCGGCCTCGGCCGGGTGATGGCGCCGGGAAACGCCGCCCAGGGATTTCGCCGGACCGGTGACAGCGCGCACAGGCTGTCCGAGGAACGGGCAGGGTGCCGGGAATCCGGGCTTCTCGGCCGCGGCCGAATCGGCGTATCCAGGGGACAGCCCATCGCGACGATGCGGGAGAGACCGGGATCATCCCCACCAGAGGGAGGCCCGGCGCCGACGGAGCAACCGCCCCGGAAACTCTCAGGCACCGGAACCGTGTCGTCAGGGCGATCTGGAGAGTGGTGCAGCGGGCGAACCCGTGGGCACCCGCCGAAGGGGACGTCCGCGCTTCGCCTCGCCAGGGCCGAGCCGGATCAAGCTCTCAGGCACCGGGACAGATGGGGCGCGCAACCGGCCGACCGCTCGAGGGCGGCCTTCCCGCGTCCAGACGTTCCGGAGTCCCACCCATGACCCACATCGCCGTGATCGGCGCCGGCATCACCGGCGTGACGACCGCCTACGCGCTCGCCCAGCGCGGGTACCGCGTCACCGTCCTCGACCGGCAGCGCTACGCCGCCATGGAGACCTCCTTCGCTAATGGCGGCCAGCTCTCGGCCTGCAACGCCGAGGTGTGGAACAAGCTCTCCACGGTGATGCAGGGCCTGCGCTGGATGCTGCGCCGCGACGCGCCGCTGCTGATGAATCCCAAGCCCTCCTGGCACAAGCTGTCCTGGATGGCGGAGTTCGTCCGCGAGATCGTTCACTACCGCGAGAACACCGTGCAGACCGTGCGGCTGGCGCTGAAGGCCCGGGAGGCCCTGTTCGCCATGGCGGAGGCCGAGGGGATCGACTTCGACCTGAAGTCCCGCGGCATCCTGCACTTCTACCGCGACCGGGCGAGCTTCGAGAAGGCCACGGCGGTCAACGCCCTGCTGCGGGAGGGGGGTCTCGAGCGCTATGCCGTGACCCCGGAGGAGATCCGCGCCATCGAGCCGACGCTCGCCGGCACCTATCACGGCGGCTACTTCACGCCGTCGGACGCCACCGGCGACATCCACAAATTCACCCGCGGCCTCGCGGCCGCGTGCGCGCGCAAGGGCGTCCGCTTCATCCAGGACGCCGACGTCGCGACGATCGCGCCGGAGGAGGGGGACTACGCCGTCAGGTGGCGTGGAGCGGATCAGCCGGCCGGCGACGCGGAGATCCTGCGGGCCGACGCGGTGGTGATCTGCGCGGGCTGCGCCAGCCGGCGCTTCGCCGCCATGTTGGGCGACCGGGTCAACGTCTATCCGGTGAAGGGCTACTCGATCACCGTGAACCTGCTGACCCCGGAAGCGCAGCGGGCGGCGCCCGAGGTGAGCATCCTCGACGAGGCGGCCAAGATCGTCACCAGCCGCCTCGGCGACGAGCGCCTGCGTGTCGCCGGCACCGCCGAGTTCAACGGCTTCAACCGCGACATCCGCCACGACCGGATCCAGCCGCTGGTCGACTGGACCCGGGAGCAGTTCCCCCTGGTCGACACCGACCGGGTGGTCGCCTGGAGCGGCCTGCGCCCGATGCTGCCGAACATGCTGCCCAAGGTTGGCCGTGGCAGCCGGCCTGGCGTCTTCTACAACACCGGTCACGGCCATCTCGGCTGGACCCTCTCGGGCGCCACCGCCGAACTCGTCGCCGGGGCGATCGCCGCCGAGCACGCCCCGGAGTCGACGGTCCTGCCGCTCGTGGCCTGAGCCTCCCGGGTTTCGAAGGGCGCCGCCCATCTCGACCCGCCTCGGCCCGGATTGCGGCGCGCCGTCCTCTCCCCGGAAAGGGAGGCGCGCCGACCAAGATTATTTTGTATTATCCTCCCGAGCCGCCCCGGAACCGAGCCGCTATGCCCCCGTCCGTCGCCTATCTCGACCCCGCCACCGGCGCGACCTACCCGATCGAGACGCCCCGCTGGCGCTCGGAGACGGGTGGTCCGCTGATGATCACCGACCTGCCGGGGATCGGGCGCGGGGAGATCGACACGGGCCGGCGCTCCCTCTGGCGCTACGCCGCCGCGCTGCCGGTGCCGGTGGCCGACCCCGTCACGCTCGGGGAGGGCTGCACCCCGCTGGTGCGCCGGCCCTGGCGAGGCGGCCACGCCCATTTCAAGCTCGAGTGGTTCGCGCCCTCCGGCAGCTTCAAGGACCGGGGCGCCGCCGTGATGCTGTCGATCCTGCGCCAGCAGGGGATCGACGCCGTGCTGGAGGATTCCTCCGGGAACGGCGGCGCCGCGGTGGCGACCTACGCGGCCGCCGCCGGGATGCGGGCCAAGATCCTGGTCCCGGCCTCGACCTCGCCGGCCAAGACCGTCCAGATGCGGGCCGCCGGCGCCGAGGTCGAGCTGATCCCCGGCACCCGCCAGGACACGGCCGACGCCGCGGTCGGCCAAGCGGCGTCGATCTTCTACGCCAGCCACAATTGGCAGGCCCACTTCCTCCAGGGGACCAAGACGCTCGCCTACGAGCTGTGGGAGGATCTGGGCTTCGCCGCGCCCGACGCCGTGATCATCCCGTGCGGGGCGGGCAGCAACATCCTCGGTTGCGACATCGGCTTCTCGGAGCTGCTGCGCCGGGGGGAGATCGCCCGCCTGCCGCGGCTCTACGCGGTTCAGCCCGCCCATTGCGCCCCCCTGCACGCGGGTTTCGAGGCCGGCGCGGAGGATTTCGTGCCGGTGACGCCCCGCCCGACCCTCGCGGAGGGCGCCTCGATCGCCCAGCCGGTCCGCGGCCGGGAGGTGCTGGCGGCGCTCCGCCGGTCCGGCGGCGGCACCGTGGCGGTCTCCGAGGAATCCATCGAGGCGGCCCTGATGGAGCTCGCCCGCTCGGGCCTCTACGTCGAGCCCACCTGCGCCATGGCGGCGGCCGCGCTCACCGACCTCACCGCGCGCGGCGCGATCCGGCCCGGTGAGACCACCGTGGTGGTGCTCACCGGCACCGGCATCAAGGCGACGCCGCGCATCGCCGAGCTTCTGGGCCTCGCTCCGTAATCCGGGGCCCCCGCCACGAGATCCGCACGCGATCAGGAGGATACACCATGCGCAACAACATCCCCGCCACCGTCGGGATGCCGGTCGAGGAGGTGGATACCCCCTGCCTGCTGGTCGACCTCGACGCCCTCGAGCGCAACGTCGACACGCTCGGCCGCTTCATGAAGGAGCACGGCCTGCGCCACCGGGCGCATGCCAAGACCCACAAGTCGTCCGACATCACGGTCCTGCAGATCGAGCGGGGCGGGGCCTGCGGCGTCTGCTGCCAGAAGGTCAGCGAGGCCGAGGCGCTGGTGAGCGCCGGCATCCGCGACGTGCTGGTCTCCAACCAGGTGGTGGCGCCGAAGAAGATCGAGCGGCTCGCGGCGCTCGCCACCCGCGCGCGGGTGCTGGTCTGCGTCGACGACCTCGGCAACGTCGACGACCTCTCGGCGGCGGCGGTCCGGTACGGCGTCACCCTCGAGTGCCTCGTGGAGATCGACGTCGGCGCCGGCCGCTGCGGCGTCGCGCCGGGCGAGCCCGCTCTGGCGATCGCGAAGAAGATCGCGGCGGCGCCGGGCCTGCGCTTCGCGGGCCTGCAGGCCTACCAGGGCAAGGCCCAGCACGTGCGCGATTTCGGCGAGCGGAAGGCCCTGATCCAGACGGCGATCGACGAGACGAAGCGCACCGTCGACCTGCTCAAGGCCGAGGGGCTCGACTGCGCCATCGTGGCGGGGGCCGGCACCGGCAGCTTCGCCATGGAGGGCGGCAGCGGCGTCTACAACGAGCTGCAGTGCGGCTCCTACGTCTTCATGGACGCGGACTACCAGCGGGTGAAGGACGCGGACGGGCGGCCGATCGCGGAGTTCGAGAACAGCCTGTTCATCTACACGGCGATCATGAGCAAGGCGAAGGCGGACGTCGCGATCTGCGATGCCGGCCTCAAGGCGCAGAGCATCGACAGCGGCCTGCCGGTGGTCTTCGGCCGGGACGACGTCGAGTACGTCAAGTGCTCGGACGAGCACGGGGTGATCAGCGATCCCGGCAACGTGCTGACGCTCAACGAGCGCCTGAAGCTGATCCCCGGCCATTGCGACCCGACGGTCAACGTCTACGACTGGTATGTCGGCGTGCGGAACGGCCGCGTCGAGGCGATCTGGCCGGTGACTGCCCGCGGCATGACCCTGTAGGGGTTTCCGAGGGGCCCCGGCCCCTCGGCGGGATATCGGGGCAGGGCCCCGACGCTCGGGCCTCGCCCGAGAGTAGGGCTCTGCCCTGCACCCGCAAAAGGTCTCGACCTTTTGAAACCATGACTTTGGAGATCTTCACGCCATGCGCTTCATCTCGGAGGAGGAATCGGCCGCGTTGGTCGATCACGCCATGGCGTTCGACGCGGCCCGCGAGGCGCTGATCGCCGCGGTGGCGCCGGGCACGACCCTGTTCCCGGCGGTGCTCGGCCACGGCTCGGAGACGGCCAACCGGTTCTCGATCAAGTCGGGCTCGACCGCCGACTATGCCGGCCTGAAGGTCGGCTCGTTCTGGCCCGGCAATCCGGACCGGGGCCTGCCGCGGCATAATTCGGTGATCCTGCTGTTCGATCAGGATGTCGGCCGCGTCGATACGGTGATCGAGGCGGGCCGCGTCAACGCCTACCGGACCGCCGCCGCCGACGCGGTGGCGGCGAGCGTCCTGGCGCGGCCGGATTCGGCGGTGCTGGCGGTGTTCGGGGCCGGCAACCAGGCCGAGTTCGAGTGCGCGGCGCTCGCCCGGGTCCTGCCGATCGATACCGTGCTGGTGGTCGCCCGGGACGCCGCCAAGGTCGCGGGGTTCGCCGCGCGCTTGGCAGGGCAGGGGGCCTCGGGGATCGCAGTGCGGGCGGCCTCCGCCCAGGAGGCCTGCGCGGCCGCCGACGTGATCGTCACGGCGACGCCGGCCCGCGCGCCGCTCTTCGAGGTCGGCTGGGTCCGCCCCGGTACCCACGTCGCCGCCATGGGGGCGGATGCCAAGGGCAAACAGGAACTGCCCCCGGCCCTGCTGGAGCGTGCAACCCTGTTCTGCGACCTGCCGGAGCAGTCGCGCACCATCGGCGAGTTCCAGCACGCCTCCGCGCTGGCTCAAGGAGGCCTCACGGCGCTCGGCGACGTGCTGCGGCTCGGGGAGGGGGGCCGGACGGACCGGGACCAGATCACCGTGTTCGATTCCTCCGGCATCGCCCTGCAGGACCTGACCATCGCCCGGGCGATCCTCGCCAAAGCCGACGCGCGCTTGTAGGGGAGGGCCGGCGCCGGCTCTCCCCGCCCCGGCGGAGGACGGCATGCAGGATAGGCAGATCCGGGTCATCGGCATCGGCACGGGCGATCCCGAGCACCTGACCCTCCAGGCGGTACGGGCGCTCGCCGACGTCGACGCGGTGTTCGTCCTCGACAAGCGCGCCGAGACCGCCGACCTCGTCGAGATCCGTCGGCGGATCTGCGCGGCCCATATCCGGAAACCCCATCTGGTGATCGCCGTGGAGGATCCGCCCCGGGAGCGCCGCCCGGTCGATTACGGCAGCACCGTCGCGGCCTGGCACGCGGCCCGGGCCGAGCGGCTGGAAGCGGCCTTCGCGACCCATCTGGCGCCGGGGGCGGTGGGGGCGATCCTGGCCTGGGGCGATCCGGCCCTCTACGACAGCGTGCTGCGCATCCTCGACCGTATCGCCGCCCGCGGGCAGGTCGCCTTCACCCACACGGTGATCCCAGGCCTGTCCAGCGTGCAGGTGCTCGCCGCCCGCCACGGGGTACCGCTGAACGGCATCGGCGGGTCGGTGCTGATCACCACCGGCCGGCGCCTCGCTGCGGGATGGCCGGCGGAGGCGGAGAGCGTCGTGGTGATGCTCGACGGCGACCCGGCCTTCGGCCATCTCGACCCGGACCTGACCATCTACTGGGGCGCCCATCTCGGCGGTCCGGACGAGATTCTGGTTTCCGGCCGGCTGGGCGATGTGGGCGACGAGATCCGCCGGATCCGGGCAGAGGCGCGCGTCCGCCATGGCTGGATCATGGATATCTACCTGCTGCGCCGTGACCCCGCCGCCACGGACAGGGCCGGCGCAGCCGGCTAGACCGCCGCCATGCTGCGCCTGCGGGACTACCAGCGCGCCAGCCTCGACGCGCTCTCGGCCGCCTGGGCGCGGGGAGGGGCGGACGAGGCGGCGCCCGGCCACCTGATCGTGCTGCCCACCGGCGCCGGCAAGGCGCTCGTGATCGCGGCGCTGGCCCGGGAGACCCTGGAGGAGAACCCCCTCGCCCGGGTGGCGATCGTCACCCACAGCCGCGAGCTGGTCGCCCAGAACTTTTGCGAGCTGACGGACTTCTGGCCGGAAGCGCCGGCCGGAATCTTCTCCGCCGGACTCGGGCGGCGGGAGGCCAACGCGCAGGTGTTGGTCTGCGGCATCCAGTCGGTGGCCGACCGTCTCGACGCTGTGGGCCCGCGCGACCTCGTCATCGTCGACGAGGCGCATCTGATCCCCCGCGCCGCCGACACCCGCTACGGCCGGTTCCTGGCCGGCCTGCGGGCGATGACCCCCGGGCTGCGCGTGGCGGGCTTTACCGCGACCCCCTACCGCCTCGATTCGGGCCGCCTCGACGAAGGTGCGCACCGGCTCTTCGCCGGCATCGCCTACGAGGCGGACACGTTCACGCTGATCCAGCGCGGCTTTCTGGCCCCCCTCGTCTCGAAGGCGACGCTGACGCAACTGGACGTCTCCGGTGTCGGCCGGCGTGGGGGCGACTACATCCCGGGGGAGCTGGAGGCCGCGGTGAACCGCGACTGGATCACCCGCGCCGCCGTGTCGGAACTCGCGGACTACGGGCGTCGGCGCCGGGCGTGGCTCGCCTTCTGCGCGGGCCTTGCCCATGCCGATGCGGTGCGCGACGCCGTGCGGGCGGAGGGCTATACCTGCGAGAGCGTTTCGGGGGAGACATCCCGCCGGGAGCGGGACCGGATCGTGGCGGCGTTCCGGGCCGGACACATCCGATGCCTGACCTCGGTCGGCGTGCTCGGTACCGGCTTCAACGTGCCGGAGGTCGATCTGGTGGCGCTGCTTCGCCCGACCCGCAGCACCGGGCTCTACGTGCAGCAGGTCGGCCGGGCGCTCCGCTGCGCCCCCGGCAAGGCCGACGCGCTGATCCTCGATTATGCCGGGCTGGTGCGGATGCACGGGCCGGTGGACGCCGTAACGGTCCGGAGCGCCACGCAGGGCCTGGGTGGGGCGGGGGCCTCGCGCGCCAAGCCCTGCCCCGGCTGCGGCGCTCTGATCGCGCTGAACGCCTCAACCTGCGAGGCCTGCTGGACCGAGCCGGAGGTGGATGCGGACCGGGACGCCCCGCACGAGGCCACGGCGGACGATGAGCTGCAGATCCTCTCGGCCGACTCCGGCGATCCTTTGCCCGACGGTTCTGCCGGCGGCCTCGGGCCGACCGGCCCTGATCCCGAAGCCCCGTCCCCGGATGCGCCTTGGCACCCGGTGACGGCCCTGAGCCTGGAGCCCGCGCCGGACGGACTCGACCTCGTGCTCGGCTGGCGGGACGGCGCCACCGAGGTGGCGTGGCGCGTGCGCCTGCGGCCCGAGGGGCGCGGCTACGAGCGGGAGAAGGCGGTCGCGTGGTGGCGCGGCCTCGGGGGCGGCCGGGACGCCCCGATGGACGCGGCCGGATTCCTGGAGGGTGTCGACGCCCTCAGCCGGCCGGCGGCGATCCGGATCCAGCCGGGCCTGCTGTCGGAGCAGATCGCCTGCCGGACAGCGAACGGCCGGATCCTGGGCGACGTGCGCCGTCTGTCCGGGTGCGCCGCGTGAAACCGCCGGAGACCGGTCGGGATCTTCGCTAGATCTCCGCGGGATCTTTCTGCGAGGCCGTCGCGGGGAGGGGCCTCGGACCGCCCTCGCCCGATCCAGTGGCGCGATCACGGCGAGCCGAGATCGACCGTGGGAGATCTAAATGGACGCGCGTGGCCCGCGCAGGCAGAAACGCATGCGACCGTCCCGTCAGAGGGCACGGGCAGGGAACGGCCCGGACCCACTGCCGCAGTCGTCCGGCTGGCATGCCAACCTCCCTCACCCGACTAGGGTTCAGCGTTGAGTTCCATAATATATCTTATGCGAACGTCGGCCATGGGTCTGGGACGGCTCCGCGCGTGGCTCGCGAACTGCGTTTGGCGCGCGATTCGCCGACCGCCTGGATGCGAAGCGTCTGCAGGTCTTAGGTTCCGGGTGATCCGGTCGGTGGGATCGTCCGGCTTGGGCAGGAGCGGCTGCAACGGCGCGGATCCGTGCCGCGTCTTCGATCGGGCGAGGGCGGTGCAGTCCCCTCCCCGCGGCACGTGCGGTCGTCCTCGCGAGAGCGAAGCGGAGCATCCCGGGCCGTGCAGGCCTGCGCGGCGTGACCCGAGATCGTTCTCCTGCGCGCGTGATGGCGTATCGGCGGCGCGCAGGGTCGACCCGTGGCGGTGACCGGCAGGCAGCCCGAGGCTTCGCGGCTTGACCGGGCGAGGTCCCCTGCCCGGCTCCGGTTCAAGCAACAGCCCCAAGTCTTTCGGCGGGTCGGAGGGCGCCGGACGAAGCCGTTAGCGCGCCGGCCGCTTCCCGGACGCATGGAGCGGCAGCGGAACGCGACCGGGTTCCAGCACAAGAGGTCGCGAAGCAACCGCATGAGGCGTGTTGCGATCGCGACGGCGCGTGCTGCCCGACCCCGCTCAGGCATCGCCGCGCTGTCCGAAGGGCTCCTTCCGAGGCCTGCGCCGCGCGGCGGTCCTCGGGAGCAAGCGTGGATGGGAGGACCGTCCCTCCACGCGTGCGCATCCCTGTCCGGGTGCCGTGTCCGGGTCCGCGAAAAACGCTCCAAATGCCTGTCCATGACAGCTTTTTCCCGCCAGAGTGGCCTTCACCGCGGCGAAAATATCTTAAGCTCCGCCCGTACGCCGGCGTCAGACCGGCGGCCGGGACACGGTGGAGGAGAAGGATGCCGGACCAGAACCTCGCGAGAGGCGCGTTCGTCGTGGCGGTCGCCCTGTTCTTCGGTCTGGGGGCGCTGCGCTACCCCATCGGCACGCTGGCGCGGACCGGACCAGGCCTGTTCCCGGTGATCGTGAGCGGGCTGCTCCTCGTGCTCGGCCTGCTCATGCTCGTGCAGTCCCGTCTCGCCGCCCGGGAGCCGCTTCAGTTCAACGTCGGCAAGATCGCCCTCGTGATGCTGGGGCTCGGCGGCTTCGTCGTCGTCGCCCGATACGTCAGCATGCTGCCGGCGATCCTCGTGCTGGTCTTCGTCGTGTCGTATGCCGGCACGGCGCCGTCGTGGCGGCGCAGTCTCGGGATCTCGGCCGGGCTGGCGGTGATCGCCTTCCTGTTCCAGCGCTTCCTCGGGCTGAACCTGAGGCTGGTCTGATGGAGATCCTCCAGAACCTCGCCTTCGGCTTCGAGCACGCCCTCACCCTCGAAAACCTGCTCTATTGCGCGCTGGGCTGCGTCATCGGCACGCTGGTCGGGCTGCTGCCGGGCCTGGGGCCGCTGGCCACGATCAGCCTGCTCCTGCCCCTCACCTACTCCATCCCGCCGGGCGGCGCGCTCATCATGCTGGCGGGCATCTATTACGGCGCGCAGTACGGCGACAGCGTCAGCGCCATCACCATGCGGATCCCGCACGCGAGCAGCATCGTGGCCTGCATTGACGGGTACCAGATGACGCTGAAGGGCAAGACAGGCCTGGCGCTGTTCACCGCGGGCGTGTCGAGCTTCATCGGCGGCACCGTGGCGATCGTAGTGCTGGCCGGGCTCGCGCCGAGCCTGGGGGAGGTGGCGCTTCTGTTCGGACCCGCCGATTACTGCGCGCTGATGCTGCTCGGCTTCGTCTGCGTCAGCGTCGTCAGCAGCGGCAGCCTCCTGCGCGGCCTGTCCATGTGCCTCATCGGCGTGCTGCTCGGCCAAGTCGGCACCGACCTGGAGACCGGGACGCCGCGCTTCACCTTCGACCTGCCCTTCCTGGTCGACGGGATCAGCCTCGTCAGCGTGGCGCTCGGCTGCTTCGGCATCGCCGAGATCACAAAGAATCTCGACAGCGGCTCGGAGCGCACGCCCTTCAATGGCCGGATCAACCTCATGCCGACCTGGCCGGAATTCAAGCGCATCCTGCCGAGCGCGCTGCGCGGCAGCGCTGTCGGCTCCCTGCTCGGCATCCTGCCCGGCGGCGGCCCCACCATCGCGCAATTCGCCGCCTACGCCGTCGACAAGAAGGTGAGCAAGTACCGCCACGAGATCGGCTCCGGGTCGATCGAGGGCGTGGCGGGTCAGGCGGCGGCCGATGAGGCGGCCGCCCGCACGAGCTTCATCCCGCTCATGAGCATCGGCATCCCGGAGAACGCCGTGATGGCGCTGATGATGGCGGCCTTCATCATCAAGGGCATCCAGCCCGGCCCCAACATGATCGCCAAGCACCCGGACCTGTTCTGGGGTCTTGTCGCCAGCATGTGGATCGGCAACTGCTTCCTGCTGATCATCAACGTGCCGCTGGTGCGGTTCTGGCTGTCGGTCTTCAAGATCCCCTACGCGGTGCTGTTCCCGTCGATCCTGTTCTTCTGCTGCATCGGCACGTTCAGCGTGAACAACAACCTGGACGACATCTATATCACGGCGGCCTTCGGCTTCCTGGGCTACGTGATGATGCGCCTCGCCCTGGATCCGGCCCCGCTGATGCTCGGCTTCATCCTCGGCCCGATGCTCGAGGAGAACTTCCGCCGCGCCATGCTCCTGAGCCGCGGCAGCCTCACGGTGTTCATCACACGGCCGATCGCGGGGGGCCTGCTCGCGCTGATCGCCGCGATGGTGGTCTGGCAACTCATCCGCGTGCTGTCCCGGCGCAAAGCACGGACCGCGACCGCCCCGGAGGCGTCCGGATCGTTGACGGGCGGCCCGACCTGAGGTCTGGCGCGGACGCGCCCGTCCGGTTGGTCAGTCGACCGTCGCGCCCGAGAACGCCACGACCTTGCGCCACTTCTCCACCTCCTGGGCGATCAGCGCGCCGAACGCCTCGGGGGTGAGCTGCAGGGGGGCGCCGCCGAGATCCGCGAGCTTCTTGGCCATTGCCGGGTCGGCCAGAACCTCGTTCACCTCCCGGTTGAGGTGCGCGATCAGCTCCGGCGGGGTCTTGCGGGGGGCGCCGATCCCGAACCACGCGCTCGCCTCGTAGCCCGGCACCGTCTCGGCGACCGTCGGCACGTCCGGCAGCGCCGGCGCGCGCTCCGCCGTCGTCACGCCGAGCGCCCGCAGGCTGCCGCCGCGCACGTGGCCGATTGAGGAGGGCAGGTTGTCGAACAGCACGTCGGCGTTGCCGGCCAGCAGGTCGGTGATCGCCGGTCCGGCGCCCCGGTAGGGCACGTGCACCATCGACACGCCCGTCATCGCCTTGAACAGCTCGCCCGACATGTGAACCGACGTGCCGACCCCCGAGGAGGCCATGTTCACCTTGTCGGGGTTCGCCTTGCAGTAGGCAATGAACTCCGCCACCGACTTCACCGGCAGCTTCGGGCTGATCTCCATGATGTTGGGTGAGCGCGTGATCGCCGCCACGGGGGCGATATCCCGCTGGAAGTTGAAATTCAGCTTCTTGTACAGGCTGTCATTGATGCCGTTGGCCGGGTTCGCCAGCAGGATCGTGTAGCCGTCCGGCTCGGCGCGGACGACGGCGTCGGTGCCGATGTTGTTGGCCGCCCCCGGCCGGTTCTCGACGAGGACCTGCTGGCCCAGGCGCCGGCCGAGGGGCTCGGCGATGAGGCGGGCCAGCACGTCGGTGGTCCCGCCCGGGGCGTAGCCGACGACGAAGCGGATCGGACGCGTCGGGTAGGTCTGCGCCAGCGCGGGCCGGGCCAGCAGCGCCGCGCCGGCGCCGAGGCCCGCTCCGATGACCGAGCGGCGTGACCAGGAGGACGAGGGTGTGGGTGCCATGTGCGTTCTCTCCCGCGCGGCCCATCGTTGAACGGGGCCGGTCACCGCGCAGGTTAGGAGCGCTCTCGATCGACGTGCAATCGGGAATGACCTTAAGTCCTTGATACACTGCGTCCGCTGACGCCGGACCGAAGGCCGCCGATTCATCCGCTGATCGGCAAGCTCAGCGCATCACCGCGACGCTCGTCAGCCAGAGCCGGCAGAGCCTCGGCCAGAGGGCGACCGGCGCCTCCGAGCGACCGATCCCGAAGCCGTGGCCGCCGACGGCGAAACGGTGGTACTCGACCGGCACCCGCGCGGCGCGGCATGCCTCGTCGAGCACGCGGCTGTGCTCGGGGCTGATGACGGCATCGTCGTCGGCCTGCACCAGGAACAGCGTGGGGCAGCCGGACCGGATGTGCGTGTGGAGCGACCAGTCCCGGCTCGCCTCCGGGCTCGGAGCCTCGCCGACCAGGGAATGCCGGGTGGTCGTGCGGTCGTAGGGCGGCTCCAGGCTCACCACCGGGTAGATCAGCGTCGCGAAGTCGGGCCGGGCCGACAGGTCGTCGGCCGCGTCGACGGGGTCGTACGCCCGGAACGCGGAGCGCGCCGCGATCATCCCGCCGAGATGGCCGCCGGCCGAGAAGCCGAGCACGCCGATGCGAGCCGGGTCGATCCGGAAGCGCCCGGCCTCGGCGCGGATCAGGCGCAGGGCCCGCTGCCCGTCCTGGAGCGGCGCGAGGGGGCCCGCCCCCCAGCCCTCGCGCGGCAGGCGATAGGTGAGCACGAAGGCCGTGATGCCCTGCGCGGCGAGCCAGAGCGCGGCCGGCAGGGCCTCCTTGACCATCCCGATCCGGGCGTAGCCGCCGCCGCCGGCCACGAGGACCGCCACGCCGGTGGGAGTCTCCGGGGCGTAGACCTCCAGCACGGGCGTGGCGACGTTCTTGACCGCACCGCTGTCGTCGCGGACCAGCGGGCCCTGCGGACCGCCGCCGCCCGGCGGCTCCCCCGGCCAGAGCGGGATCCGCTCCGGCGCCCCGACGGCATCCGCGCCCCGCGCCGACAGGAGCACCGAGGTCGTGGCCAGGGTGAGGAGAAGGGATCGGCGGTCGGGCAGAAGGTCGGGCATTGCGGAGGCCCCTCGCGAAGGGCGCCTTCCCGTGCTGCCCGGTAGGCAAGACCGGGGCTCCGGATCGGTTCCCGACCGCTCAGGCCCGCACCGGCACCACGGAGCCGCGGTAGCGGGTCCGGATGAACGCCGCGACCTCGGCCGAGGTCAGGAGCGCGGCCAGCCGCAGGATTCGGGGATCCTGCGCCAGCGCCTCGGTGGTGACGAGGACGTTCGCGTAGGGGTTGCCCTCCGCGCGCTCCAGCGCCAGGGCGTCCCGCGCGGGCTCCAGCCCGGCCTCCAGGGCGTAGTTGCCGTTGATCACCGCGAGCGCCACGTCGTCGAGGGAGCGCGGCAATTGCGGCGGCGCGATCTCGATGAAGCGGAAGCCCTTCGGGTTCTCGGCGACGTCGTCGACGCTCGCGAAGGCCCCCTCCCCGTCCGGCCGCAAGCGGATCAACCCGTTCTCCTGGAGCAGCGTCAGGCTCCGGCTCGCGTTGGTGACGTTGTTCGGGAGGGCGACGAGGCCGCCCTTCGGCAGCTCGGCGAGGACTCTGGCGCGCCGGCTGTAGAGCCCGAGGGGCTCGACATGCACCGTCGCCACGACCGCGAAGCGGGTCCCCAGCGCAGCCTCCTCGGCTCGCAGGAAGGGCACGTGCTGGAAGAAGTTGGCATCGGCGTCGCCGTCGCGCAGGAGCGCGTTCGGTCTCAGGTCGCCGCTGATCTCGATGACCTTGAGCGGGATGTCGGGCGCCAGCGTCTCGCTGACGAAGTGCAGGATCTCCGCGTGCGGGACCGATGATGCCACGACGCGCAGAGCCTGTCCGGCCGCACCCGCGCGCCCACCGGCCGCGAGGATCAGGAGTTCGGCCAGGGATCCAGCCAAGAATCCGGCCAGGACGACGCGACGGGACGGAGCGGTCATGGGCGTGTTCGATGGCCTGTTGGCGGAGGACACGCGACGGGTCTTACTGACCGACCGGATGCCGTTCAAGGAAACGAAGTGTTCGATTTTCCTGGGGATGAAGATCGGTGTTCTGCCCGTGATCCAAAGTGAACACGAGTTCTACTGACGCTCATCTTTCCCAGGCGAATCATCGTCTCGTCAGAGGCCGGGCGGCCGGCGGGCGCCTCGCAAACCGGCGCCGCCGTGTCATGATGGCGCCGGAGGATCCGACATGCACGACAGCGATGATGATCACACCCATACCCACGAACCCCCGCACGGCGACGCGCCCGGCGCAGCGGAGCGCTGGAAACACGACGGCGTGCGGGTGATCCCGGGCGACCGGCTCGATGCCAACACCGCGCAGACGCCCGGTATGTTCCGGCAGGCGGCGATCAACGCCGCGCGCGTCGGCGCCCAGAAGATCTGGGCCGGCACGGTGGCGATCCAGCCCGATGCCAAGACCGGCGTGCACCATCACGGTGACCTGGAGAGCGTGATCTACGTGGTCTCGGGCCGCGCCCGGATGCGCTGGGGCGAGCGGCTGGACTACGTCGCGGAGGCCGGCCCCGGCGACTTCATCTTCGTGCCGCCCTACGTGCCCCACCAGGAGATCAACGCCTCGACCGACGAGCCCCTGCACTGCGTGCTGGTGCGCTCCGACAACGAGGCGGTGGTGGTCAACCTGCCCGACGTCGCGGCCGCCGAGGCTCCCGAGACGGTCTACTGGGTCGATCCGATCCACAAGCACCCGTGAGGGAGCCCGCTCACGCGAACCGCGGCACCAACCGGCCGAGGAGAGCCCGGCCCGGGAACCGGCGCGGCGGCATCGGCAGCGTCGGCGCGGGTTCCTCCCCCGGGATCTGTCCCTCGGCGAAGCGCGCGCCCACCGACCAGAAGCCGTCCCGGCGCGTGCCGATCATGCCGAGCCCGACGGGCTCCTGCGCCGCCTCGGCCCGCAGCCGCCCCGCGGCCCAGACCCGCTGCCAGCAGCCGCGCCGCGACAGGTCGGCGTCCTGCCAACCGAGCCGCGCGTAGCCCGCCGCCGCGAAGATGCGCGTCCCGGAAAAATCCTCCGGGATCCAGACCCAGCTCGAGAAGACATGGACCGCGTCGCGGCGGAAGCCCGCCGGGTCGACCGCCCGGGTATAGGCGCTCAGCGCCGTCTCGCGGTGCCGGCCGACATGGTGGCGCAGACCGCCCCGCAGCGGCAGCGCCTCTGGGAAGGTGGCGGCGTCGAGGCGGGTCGGCACCGCGCCGCGGTCCAGCGCGTAGGCGCTGTCCACGAGGTGCATCCAGGGCTCTAGATCGACCTCCCAGGCCTGCTCCACCGGAGCGAACCGGCGCACCGTCCCGGCGATCAGGTGGTCGCCGACGCGCCGGACCGGTTCAGGATGCCAGCCCGGCTCCGCTTCCGTCACGCGCAGCAGCGTCGAGGGGCCGTGCGCCCGGACCGCCGCGGCGAGCCGCGCGAAGTCGGTCTCGGAGGTCTCGGGGCCGGTCTTGCGCACCAGGATCTTCGCGCCGTCAGTGAGATCGTCCAGGAACTTGCGCTTGAGATGGGCGAGCCGGCCGTATTCCCGCTCCAGCAACGCCTCCGGCTCGATCGAGCCGTCCGGGTGCCCGGTATTGGCCCAGATGTTGTAGGCGAGGCTGTGACAGTAATAGGTGCCGCCCGCGCTGACGGAGAGGCGCAGGTCGCCCGGTACGCCGAAATCCGAGAAGCCGCAGCGCAGCCCGCGGATCAGGTCCTCCAGGGGCGTGTAGGAGAAGCGCAACAGGCCGGAGGGCTCGACTCCGCCGTAGCGCTGCACGAACCCGAACTCGCAATTGTCGCCCAGGCTCCGAAAGGCGTGGAGCCGCTCGGCGAGGATCGTCGCCGCATCCCTGGTCTCAGTCACTGCATCCGCTCTGTCTCGCCGAGCCCGTCGCGCAGATCGCGATGGCGCGGGACATTTGTCCAGTCCTGGCTTCGATGAGCGGCGCGTCCCGCGCGCTCACTCGGTCAACGGTACGTCCAGTCGGAAGCAGGCGCCCTGCCCTCGGGCCGGTGTCGTGAGGCTGCCTCCGAGCTGGCGCGTCAGGCTGCCGACCACCCGCATGCCGAGGCTCTTCGAGGCGCGCCCGATCTCGAAGTCCGCCGGCAGCCCGACGCCGTCGTCGGACACCTCGACCACGAGCCCGCCGGGCTGGTGCTCAGCCTTGACGCGGATCTCGCCGCCCTGCGGGTGGGTCTCGGGCGGATAGGCGTATTTAAGCGCGTTGGTGACGAGTTCGTTGACCAGGAGTCCGATCGGGATAGCCCGGTCGGCCGAGATCCGATGCGGCGCGGCCGTGCAGGCGAGCCGTCGATCCGGGGCGCCGCTGGCGAGGTTGGCCACCAGCTTCTCCAGGAACGGCGCGAGATCGAGTTCGCCCGGCACCCCCTCCCCATCATCGGCCGTTTTGTCTCCGGTCCCGTCACCCTGCCGCCAGAGCTGGTCGTGGACGCCCGCGATCGCCTCGACCCGGCTGCGCGCATCCGTCAGGGCCGTCTGCACGGCGGGCTCGTCGGCGGCGCGCGCCTGGAGGGCCAGGAGGCTCGCCACGATGGCGAGGCTGTTCTTGACCCGGTGGCTCATCTCGCGGGCAAGCAGGTCCTGTCGGGCCAGCGCCGCGCGCAGCAGGCTCTCGGTGCGCTGGCGCTCGATGGCGCCGCCCAACAGGTTGGCGAAGCCCTGCATGAAGGCGATGTCGGCCTCCGCGAACATGCCTTCGCGGGTGTCGTCCACCTCCAGCACCCCGAACGCACCGTCCCGGTTCTCGATCAGCACGTTGATCGCCCGGCGGATGCCGTGGTCGGCCATGAGCTGCGGCGTGCGGAACCGGGTCTCCTCGGCGAGGTGGTTCGAGATCACCGGCCGGCCGGTCTTGAGGGCGAAGCCCGCCGGGGAGGCGAGGTCGGCCCCGATCCGGGCCCTGCCGATCACGTCCGGTCCCCAGCCGACGCCGGCCCGCACCAGCAGCGTGTCGGCGCCGGGACGGTATTCCAGCGCCTTGCAGAATTCGGCGCCCATGCCCTGCGCGCACAGTTCCGCGGCCCGCTGCAGCAGGTGGTCGACATCGGTGCCGCGCAGGGCCTCGACGCCGAATTCCGACAGGATCGCCTGCTGACGCAGGCGATAGTCGAGGTCGGGGGGCATGGGCCCGCGGGCCGGCTCCGGGCTGGGTTCCACTTCGGTCTGGTCGGTCTGTGCTGTCATGGAGGCGGTCATGGAGATGGCGAGACTAGCAGGAAGGCGGGCCCGGCGCGACGCGGCGCCGGCGGGCGGGTCGCACCCGTCGTCGCACCCGGACGGGTTTTCGGGAGCCGTGGCTCCCCGCGCGGCGTTCGTCACACGAACCCTGCACGCGAGGACTGCACCGATGGCCGACGCCGTGAACGGACTCTCCGACAAGGCTCTCTCGATCTTCGCCTTCGCGGCCTATCACCGTCTCGTCAGCGGCGAGCGGGTCACCTCGGTGATCCGCAGGGACGGTGCCGGCCACGAGGCCGATCCGGAGGGTGTGAAGGAGCTGGAGGCGCGCGGCCTCGTCACCGCCGGCGAGACCGGCATCGATCTGGGCGAGACCGCGCAGGCCACGGTGGAGGCGATGGTCGCGGCGCTGCGCCGCGAAGTCGGGCGCTGAAGCCTCCCCTATCGTCCGGGAGCGCGAAGCGTTCCGGCACGTCGCGAGGCGGGGAGGATGTCGCCCCCACCCTCGAGCCATCGTCGCGCAGCCGGGAATGAGGCGACTTGGTCGCGGAACGAGACGCTGCGCATGGTCGTGTCGCCGATCTGGTCCGGGGCGGCCCGGCGTTCCCCGGCATCGCCGCGGGTCCCCGGCACTGGCAGGGGCCCGCCACGATCCCGCGGGCAGTTTCCGAGCGCGCGCATCACCTCGATTTGGAATGGACGTGGAAAGACTCGGAGATGCGCGGCTGCGGCATTCCGGCCGTGGAAACCCGGGAACGCGCCCTCCCCGGGCCGCTTGTCACCGCACCACGGACGGAGGGTTGTGATGACCGCCAAGGTGAAGACCGGAGACGATGTCACCTACACGTGGGGCAAGGGCACGGTCTCGGGGGAGGTGACCAAGGTCCATACCCAGGACGTCAAGAAGACGATCAAGGGGAACACGGTCAAGCGCGCGGCTTCGAAGAGCGAGCCCGCCGTCGAGATCAAGACCGCCAAGGGCAAGACCGTCCTCAAGTCGGCCACGGAGGTCACGGTCAAGTCCGCATAAGGGCGCAACCTGCACATGCCGTGATGTTGCGCACATCGCCTTGTGTTTTGGTCTCGCCGAGGTCGGGGCTCCGGCTATCTGTAACGGTTCCAGCCTTAGAAAGCCGGGACCCCCGCATGACCATTCCCCTCAGGCTCACCCTGAACGGGCAGAAGCGCGAGATCGCCCTCGACGATCCGCGCGTCACCCTCTTAGACCTCCTGCGCGAGCGCCTCGGCCTGACGGGCGCAAAGAAGGGCTGCGACCGCGGCCAGTGCGGCGCCTGCACGGTGCTGGTGGACGGGCGGCGCATCAACAGCTGCCTCACGCTCGCCGCGAGCCTCGACGGCGCCGAGGTGCTGACCATCGAGGGCCTGGCCGAGGGCGACCGGCTGCACCCGGTCCAGGCGGCCTTCATCGCCCATGACGGCTTCCAGTGCGGCTTCTGCACCCCCGGGCAGATCATGAGCGCGGTCGGCCTGATCCGCGAGGGCCATGCCGGAACCGATCCCGAGCGCATCCGCGAGGGCATGAGCGGCAATCTCTGCCGTTGCGGCGCCTACGCGGGCATCCTGGACGCGGTTCAGGACGCGGCCGCCCGGACGACGGAGCAGCGGGAGGACGCGGCGTGAGGACCTTCGACTACATCCGCCCTGCGAACGTGCCGGAGGCCGTGGCGGCCGGGCAGGTTCCGGGCACCGCCTACCTCGCCGCCGGCACCAACTTGGTCGACCTGATGAAGGGCGGCGTCGCCACCCCGGAGCGGGTCGTCGACATCACCCGCCTGCCCGGCCTGTCGGCCATCGAGCGGCTGCCTGACGGCGCCACGCGGGTCGGCGCCCTGGTGCGCAACAGCGATCTCGCCTACGACCCAGGCTTCGCCAAGGCCTACCCGATGGTGGCCGAGGCCCTGCTGGCCGGCGCCTCGGCCCAGCTGCGCAACGCCGCCACGGTCGGCGGCAACCTGATGCAGCGCACCCGCTGCCAGTTCTTCACCGACGCCGTCTCACCCTGCAACAAGCGCGCGCCCGGCTCCGGTTGCGCGGCGCTCGGGCACGCCACCCGCATCCACGCGGTCCAGGGCTGGAGCGAGCACTGCATCGCCACCCACCCGTCCGACTTCTGCGTGCCGCTCGCCGCCCTCGACGCGGTGGTCGAGATCGCCGGTCCGGACGGCGCCCGGGAGGTTCCGCTCGCGGAATTCCACCACCTTCCCGGCGACCACCCGGAGCGGGAGACGGCGCTGCAACCGGGCGAGCTGATCACCGCCCTGCGGCTGCCCCCCGAGGCGGCGTCCTTCCGGGGCCACGCCCGCTATCTCAAGGTCCGCGACCGCACTTCCTACGCCTTCGCGGTGGTCTCGGCGGCGGCCGCCCTGACGCTCGAGGGGGGCACGATCGACCGAGCGCGGCTCGCCCTCGGCGGGCTGGCGCTCAAGCCCTGGCGGGTGGCGGAGGCCGAGGCGGCGCTCGCCGGACAGGCGCCCTCCCCTGAGGCCTACGCGAAGGCTGCCGACGCGGCGCTGGCGGGTGCCAAGCCCACCGGCGAGGCCAACGCCTTCAAGGTCGAGCTCGCCCGACGGGTGGCGATCCGCGCGCTGACCCAGGCCGCCGCCGGGACGCCCGCCCGGATTCCGGCGCTCCCCGCCTCTCCGTTCGGCATCGTCTGACACGCGGTCGATGGCTTGGCACCGCCGTCCCTGCGAGCGGAGCGAAGCAGCCCAGTCGGCGTCACGACCTGCGATGTCGCGCTGCCCTGGGTCACTTCGCTCCGTTCGCGATGACCGCGGGAGCCACGTTGACCGGAAGCTCCAACCGGAACCCGTCTTGAGGAGACCCGCATGACCGCGACCTCCACGCCCGCCTCGAACCTTCCCGCCGGTGCGATCCGCCACGGCTCCAGCATCGGCCAGCCGCTGACCCGGCGGGACGGGCCCCTCAAGGTGACGGGCCAGGCCCGCTTCTCCGCCGACAACCTGCCCCCCGGAACCCTCCACGCGGCGCTCTGCGTCGCCCGGATCGGGAAGGGCCGCGTCACCGGCCTCGACGTGGCCGCCGCCGAGGCCCATCCGGGCGTCGTGGCGGTGATGACACCGCGGAACGCCCCGAAGCTCGCCAAGGACCCGGACGCCAAGGACGGGCCGTTCACGTTCCGCCTCGACCTCCTGCAGAACGACACGGTCCGCTACGCCAACCAGCCGATCGCCGTGGTGATCGCCGAGACCCTGGAGGCGGCCACGGAAGGCGCCCGGCTGCTCGCCCCGACCTACGCGGCCGAGACGCCGCGGATCGGGCTCGACGCGGGCGAGGCCTTCACGCCGGATTCGGTCGGCGTCGGCGCCCCGCCGGTGGAGACCGAGGGCGATGTCGAGGCCGGGCTGGCGGCCGCGTCCAAGAGGATCGCCGCCACCTACGAGACGCCGGCCCAGTACCACAACGCCATGGAGCCGCACGCCGCCGTGGCCAGCTGGGACGGGAACCGGCTGACGCTGTTCATGCCGACCCAGGCGCTCGCTATGTCGCAGGGCCGCCTCGCCGGGCTGTTCGGTATCAATCCCGAGGACATCCACATCGAGAGCCCCTATCTCGGCGGCGGCTTCGGCTCGAAGGGCGTGCCGGCCGGGCCGCAGGTGCTGGCCTGCATGGCGGCCAAGCTGGTCGGCCGGCCGGTGAAGCTCGTGCCGACCCGGACCCAGATGTACGGCCCGATGGGCCATCGCGGCCCGACCCGGCAGACCCTGCGCCTCGGCGCCGACGCGGCCGGCAAGCTCACGGCGCTCGACCACCACATCCTGACCGCCTCGTCGAGCTTCGACGACTTCTTCGAGCCGGCGGGACGGGCGACCAGCACCCTCTACGCCAGCCCGGCCCTCTCGATCCGCCACGAGGCGGTGCGCCTCGACACCGGCACGCCGCTGTTCATGCGCGCGCCCGGCGAAGCCACCGGCAGCGTGGCCCTGGAGAGCGCGCTGGACGAGATGGCCCACGAACTCGGCCTGGACCCGCTGGAGTTCCGCCTCGCCAACTACGCCGAGGTCGAGCCGATCACCGGCAAGCCGTTCTCCTCCAAGGCCCTGCGGGAGTGCTACCGCCGCGGCGCCGAGGCGTTCGGCTGGGCCGGGCGGCCG
This sequence comes from Methylobacterium sp. A49B, assembly GCF_053346215.1. NCBI lineage: Bacteria > Pseudomonadati > Pseudomonadota > Alphaproteobacteria > Hyphomicrobiales > Methylobacteriaceae > Methylobacterium > Methylobacterium sp. A49B. The sequence continues at coordinate 19,905 of NZ_JBKFBO010000085.1, read as the reverse complement.
CTGCAGCCCCGCCAGACCCGCGACAGGGACGGGTTCCTGGTCGGCACCGGCATGGGCACCGCGACCTTCCCGGCGCTGATCTTCGAAGGCATGGCCCGGGCCGAGATCCGTGCCGACGGCACCGGCACGGTGGAACTCGGGGCGATCGACATGGGCCAGGGCGCCTGGACGGCGCTCGCGCAGATCGCCGCCGACGGGCTCGGGATCGGGATGGACGCCCTCACCTTCCGGATGGGGTCTTCGGACCTGCCGAATGCCGGCATTGCGGGCGGCTCGGGCCACACCGCGACCGCCGGCGGCGCGATCCACGCGGCCGCGGCCGACGTGATCCGCCAGCTCACGGATCTCGCCACCAACGACCCCGCCTCCCCGCTCTACGGCGCGGGCAATGCCGGCGTGACCGCCGCGGACGGCCGGCTCACCCGGCGCGATGACCCGAGCCGGGGCGAATCCGTCACCGACATCCTGAAGCGGGCGGGCCGGTCGAGCATTGAGGGCCAGGGCAAGGCCGGGGCCGACCCGGCCGCGCAGGCGGCCTACGCCATGCACGCTCACGGGGCGGTCTTTGCCGAGGTGAAGGTCGACCCCGATCTTGGCCAGATCCGCGTGAGCCGCCTCGTCGGCGCCTTCGCGGCGGGCCGGGTGATCAACCCGCGCCTCGTCCAGAGCCAGTATTACGGCGGGATGATCTGGGGCCTGTCCTTCGCGCTCCACGAGCGGGCCGAGATGGACCCGCGCACCGGCCGCTTCCTCAACGACAACCTCGCCGAGTACCACGTGCCGGTGAACGCCGACGTCCCCGCCATGGAGGCGATTCTCGTCCACGAGGACGACGCGGTGGTGAACAACCTCGGCGTGAAGGGCGTCGGCGAGATCGGCATCACCGGCACGGTGGGAGCCATCGCCAACGCAATCTGGCACGCCACCGGCGTGCGGGTGCGCGAGATGCCGATCACGCTGGATAAGCTGCTCGGCTGAACGGGGGAGCGGGAGCCTAGCTCGGACACGCAACCGACTCAGCGTTTCTCCCTCCCCCACAGAGGGGGAGGGAGACGCACGTCACGCGCAGGCATGCCTCAAAAAAATCAGACAAGTTGATCCGTTCCGATCCGGTGCGCCGTCGGCTTCCGCCGGCTCCAGCGGTGACAGATAAGCCGCACCCTGCTATCCGTGCTCCCGCGCATATGTCGTACATATGCCGGCCGATCGCTCTGAAGAGGCGACGGCCGCAATCGAGGGGGGATGTCCATGAGCGGAACCGTTTCCATCCGGGCCATGCTGGCGAGTCTGATTCTAGCCTGCGGCGGTGCGGCCCAAGCGGCCTCGCTGACCGTCGGGTTCTCGCAGATCGGCTCGGAATCCGGCTGGCGCGCCGCCGAGACCACGGTGACCAAGTCCGAGGCCAAGACGCGCGGCATCACCGTCAAGATCGCCGACGCGCAGCAGAAGCAGGAGAACCAGATCAAGGCGATCCGCTCCTTCGTGGCGCAGGGGGTGGACGCGATCCTGCTCGCCCCCGTGGTCGCCACCGGCTGGGACGCCGTTCTCAAGGAGGCCCGGGACGCCAAGATCCCGGTGATCCTGCTCGACCGCGACATCGACCCGTCCGGCAAGGACCTCTACCTCACCGCCGTCACCTCCGACAGCGTCGCGGAGGGCCGCGTCGCCGGCAACTGGCTGGCCAGGACGGTCGGCGACAAGCCCTGCAACGTGGTCGAGCTCCAGGGCACGGTCGGCGCCAGCGTCGCCACCAACCGCAAGAAGGGGTTTGACGCCGCCCTCGCGCCCCACCCCAACCTCAAGCTCGTGCGCAGCCAGACCGGCGACTTCACCCGCGCCAAGGGCAAGGAGGTGATGGAGAGCGTCATCAAGGCCGAGGGCGGCCGCGCGATCTGCGCGGTCTACGCCCACAACGACGACATGATGGTCGGCGCCATCCAGGCGATGAAGGAGGCCGGCCTGAAGCCCGGCCGGGAGATCCTGACGGTCTCGATCGACGCGGTGCCCGACATCTTCAAGGCGATGGCGGCGGGCGAGGCCAACGCCACCGTCGAATTGACTCCCGACATGGCCGGCCCGGCCTTCGACGCCCTCAAGGCCTACAAGGAGAAGGGCACCGTCCCGCCGAAGTGGATCCAGACCGAGTCGAGGCTCTACACGGCGGCCGACGACCCGTTGAAGGTCTACGAGAGCAAGAAGGGCCTCGGCTACTGACGCGCCCGGCGCCGTGATCCCTGCGAGCGGGCCCGTGTCCGACACGCCCCTTCTCAGCGTCCGCGGGCTCTCCAAGAGCTTCGCCGGGCACCAGGCCCTCGCGGGGGTCGACTTCACCCTGCGCCGGGGGGAGATCCACGCCCTGCTGGGCGAGAACGGCGCCGGCAAATCGACCTTCATCAAGACCGTGACCGGAATCGTCCGGCGCGATGCCGGCGAGGTCCGGCTCGACGGCGGGCCGATCGCGCCGCGCTCGGCCGAGGAAGCGGGCCGGGCCGGCATCGCCACGGTCTACCAGGAGGTCGGCCTGCTGCCGAACCTCACCGTGGCGCAGAATCTCTTTCTCGGCCGCGAGCCGACCCGGTTCGGCCTCGTCCGCGGCCGGGCGATGCGGCGGCGCGCGGCCGCGCGGCTGGCCGAGTTCGGCCTGTCCATCGATGTCGGCGCGCCGCTCGGGAGCTTCCCGGTGGCGGTGCAGCACCTCGTGGCGATCGCCCGGGCGGTGGATCTCTCGGCCCGGGTGCTGATCCTCGACGAGCCGACCGCGAGCCTCGACGCGCACGAAGTCGCGGTGCTGTTCGGCGTGATGCGCCGGCTGGCCGCGCAAGGCATCGGCATCGTGTTCGTGACCCATTTCCTGGAGCAGGTCTACGCCATCACCGACCGGATCACGGTCCTGCGCAACGGCCGGCTGGTAACCGAGCGCGAGACCGCGGATTTCCCGCGCCTCGATCTCGTGCACACGATGCTGGGGCGCGACCTCGCCGATGAAGAGGAGCGGGTGGAGACGGGGCCGGGGGGCCGGCGGACTAAGGCCGGGCCGCCGGTCCTGCGCGCGGAAAAACTCGGCAAGGCCGGCTATCTCCGGCCCGTCGACCTGTCGGTGGCGGGCGGCGAGGTGGTGGGCCTCGCCGGCCTCCTCGGCTCCGGGCGGACCGAGACGGCCCGCCTGCTGTTCGGCGCCGAGCGGCCGGACCAGGGCCGCATCCTCCTCGACGGGAAGCCCACCCGGATCGCCGGCCCCCGGGACGCGCTGCGCCACCGCCTCGGCTACTGCCCGGAGGAGCGCAAGACCGACGGCCTCGTCGCCGACCTGACCGTGCGGGAGAACATCGTGCTGGCTCTCCAGGCTCGGAAGGGTCCGTTCCGGCCCCTCGGCCGGGCCGCGCAGGACCGGATCGCCCGCGCCTTCATCGCCAAGCTCGACATCCGCCCGCCCGATCCGGAGCGGCCGATCGGGCTCCTGTCCGGGGGCAACCAGCAGAAGGCGCTGCTGGCGCGCTGGCTCGCCACCGAGCCGCGCCTGCTGATCCTCGACGAGCCGACCCGGGGCATCGATGTCGGGGCGCACGCGGAGATCATCCGGCTGATCCGGAGCCTGTGCGACGCCGGCCTCGCCCTGCTGGTGATCTCGTCCGAGCTGGAGGAGATCGTGACCTATTCCGAACGGGTGATCGTGATGCGCGACCGCGCCCAGGTGGCCGAACTCGCCGACGGGGCGATCGACGTCACCGCCATCCTCCGGGCCATCGCGGCGGAAGCGCCTGCGGTCATGGCGGAGTCCGTCTGATGCGCGCGCTGCGCGCCGGGGCGCCCCAGCTCCTCGCCTTCCTGGCCGTGCTGCTGGCCGACCGGCTGGTCGCACCGCAATTCCTCGACGTGCACTGGCAGGACGGGCGCCTGTTCGGCAGCCTGATCGACGTGTTCAACCGCGGCGCCCCGGTGGCACTCCTGTCGCTCGGCATGGTGCTGGTGGTGGCCACCGGGGGCATCGACCTGTCGGTGGGCGCCGTGATGGCGATCGCGGGCGCCGTGGCGGCGAGCCTCGCCGACAGCCAGCCCCTGCCCCTGGTGCTCGCGGCGGCTTTGGCCACGGGGCTCCTCTGCGGGCTGTGGAACGGCCTCCTCGTGGCGGTGCTGCGCATCCAGCCGATCGTCGCCACCCTGATCCTGATGGTCGCGGGCCGCGGCATCGCCCAGCTGATCACCGAGGGGCGGATCGTCACCTTCGCCTCGCCCGACCTCGCGTTTCTCGGCGGCGGCGCGCTCTTGGGGGTGCCGATGCCAGTGGTGCTGGCCCTCGGGATGCTGCTCGTGACCCTCGCGCTGGTGCGCGGCACGGCTTTCGGCCTGATGATCGAGGCGACCGGCGGCAACGCGCGGGCGAGCGCGCTCGCCGGCATCGACACACGCGCGGTGACGCTGGCGGTCTATGCCTGGAGCGGCTTCTGCGCGGCGCTGGCGGGCGTGGTCGCGGCGGCCGACATCCTGGGAGCGGACGCCAACAATGCCGGGCTGTGGCTCGAACTCGACGCGATCCTGGCCGTGGTGGTGGCGGGCTCGTCGCTCCTCGGCGGCCGGTTCAGCCTGTGGCTGGCGGTGCTCGGGGCCTTCCTGATCCAGGCGATGAACACCGGGATCCTGCTCTCCGGCCTGCCGCCGGAACTCAACCTCGTGGTCAAGGCCGCGGTGGTGCTGGCGGTGCTCCTGCTGCAATCGCCGCGCCTCGCGGGCCTGACCCTGCTGCTGCGGAGCCCGCGATGAGCCGCAATCTCCCGGTCCTCGTCGCCGCGCTCCTGTTCGCGGCGGGCTACGGCCTGTGCGCGACGCAGTACCCCGCCTTCCTGACCACCCGGGTCGTCGGCAACCTGCTCACCGACAGCGCCTTCCTGGGCATCGTGGCGGTCGGCACGACCTTCGTGATCATCGCGGGCGGCATCGACCTCTCGGTCGGCTCGGTGGTGGGGTTCACCACGGTGTTCCTGGCGCAGGCCATCCAGCGCTGGGGGATCCCGCCGCTCGCCGCCTTCGGGATCGTGCTCCTGGCGGCGGCCCTGTTCGGAGCCGCGATGGGCGCGCTGATCCACGTCTTCGACATGCCGCCTTTCATCGTGACGCTGGCCGGAATGTTCCTAGCGCGGGGCGCCGGCTTCCTGATGTCCACCGAGTCGGTCCCGATCGACGCGCCCCTCTACGGCGCGGTCTCCGACCTCGCCTTGCACCTGCCCGGCGGCGGCCGGCTGACCCTGACGGCGGGGGTGATGCTGGCCGTGTTCCTGGCGGGCGGGGTGCTGCTCCACGCGACCCGCTTTGGCGCGAGGGTCTACGCCCTCGGCGGCAGCCGCCAGACGACGGTGCTCATGGGCGTGCGGGTCGGGCGCAACATCGTGGCGGTCTACGCCCTGTCGAGCCTGCTCGCCGCGCTCGCCGGGATCGTGTTCTCCCTCGACACCGCCTCGGGCACGCCGCTCTCGGCGGTGGGGGTGGAACTCGATGCGATCGCGGCCGTGGTGATCGGCGGCACGCTGCTGACCGGCGGCCAGGGCGGCCTGCCGGGCACCTTCCTGGGGGTGATGATCGGCGGCCTGATCCAGACGGCCATCACCTTCGACGGCACCTTGTCGAGCTGGTGGACCAAGATCGCCACCGGCCTGCTGCTCTTCGCCTTCATCGCGCTCCAGCAGGGCTCGGTGGCATTGGCCGGGCGCTCGGGCCGGCGGGGCCGGGCTGCCGCCAGCGCACCGGCTGTCCGCCCGACGAAGGTCCGGGCCTGAGGCGCAGCCTTCCGCGGCCGTTTGCCAGGACTGGCGCTCCCGATCTGCGAGGCACCCACCCTCCCCCATTTGCGGGCTACAAAATTCACACATCTCTGGCCGGGGCGCGCTCTCCTACCCCTTGTGGGGAGGAGTTTGGGGATCGCAGATCCCGCGTGGGGGTGGTGCGGGATGAGGCGCGGTGGTTCCTTCTGAACCAACCCCCACCCCTATCCCCTCCCCGCCAGGAGGAGGGAAAAAGCGCCCGCCCTTCAATGTGTTGGCCCCAAGCCGAGATGTGTGGATCCGTAGCTCAGCGGGGGGGGGCAAGACGCGCGGTGCCCGTCGTGGCATCCCGGCCCGTGGCCCTGCCATCGCGTGACAGCCTAAAGATTTTCCCGTCAGGCCGGCCTATGGTCCCCGCCCGCATCGTCCTGCGACGGAGGAAGAGACCGGAATGCCCCTCACCAGCGACATAAGCGGCGTCGTGCCGATCGCCCCGACGCCGTTCCACCCGGACGGCCGGATCGACGAGGCCTCCCTCGACCGCATGACCGACTTCTTCGGTGCCGCAGGGGTCGACGGGCTGACGATCCTCGGCCAGCTCGGCGAAGCCGGAAAGCTCGACCACGCGGAGGGGATCGCGGTGGCCAAGCGCGTCCTCGGGCGCACCCGGCTGCCGGTGATCGTCGGCGTCACGGCGCCGGGCTTCGCGGCCATGCGCTCCCTCGCCCGGGAGGTGATGGATCTCGGCGCGGCCGGCGTGATGATCGCCCCGCCCAACACCCTGCGCACCGACGATCAGGTGGTCGGCTATTTTCGGAACGCCGCCGAGGCGGTGGGCCCGGACGTGCCGTTCGTGCTGCAGGATTATCCCCTCACCTTCTCGGTGCAGATGAGTCCGGCGGTGATCCGCCGGATCGTGTCCGAGAACGCGTCCTGCGTGATGCTCAAGCACGAGGACTGGCCGGGCCTGGAGAAGATCTCGACGCTGCGCGGCTTCGAGCGTGACGGATCCATGCGCCACATCTCGATCCTGGTCGGCAACGGCGGCCTGTTCCTCGATTTCGAGACCGAGCGCGGTGCCGACGGGGCCAATACCGGCTACGCCTTCCCGGAGATGCTGGTCGATGTGGTTCGCCTGGGCCGGGCGGGCGAGCGCGACGCCGCCCATGACCTGTTCGACGCCCACCTCCCCTATCTCCGCTACGAGCAGCAGCAGGGTCCGCTGGGGCTCGCGGTGCGCAAGTACGTGTTCATGCGCCGGGGGATTTTTTCATCGGACGCGCAGCGCAAACCCTCGCAGGCGCTGACCGCACAGGCGAAGGCCGAGGTCGAGTACCTGCTGGCGCGCCTCGCCCGCACCGACGGCCGGGCGCGGCTGGAGGGCTGAGGCCAGGCCTCCCTCCGCATGGGAGCGGGTTGGAGCGAAGGTGCCGGTTCGTCTCGCTCCGTCACCGCCTCGGCGGCCTCACGCCCCCGCCTTGCCCTCCGGCTGCGGCGCGACCCGGTCGCCGTCGCGCAAGGACGCCGGCGGCCCCACCACGACCCGCTCGTCCCCGGTGAGGCCGGAGCGCAGCTCCAGGGCCGAGCGGGTCTGTCGGAAGATCGTGACCGGGCGCATCCGCGCCACCGCGCACCCGTCCGATTCTGTCTCGACCACCGCCACCCGGGTCCCGTTCTGGTCGAAGATCAGGGCGTCGTTCGGCACCGTCACGGCCGGCGAGACCCGCGGGATCTCCAGCGTGATGGTGATGTAGAGGCCCGCCCGGAGGAGCCCGTCCGGGTTGGGGATGTCGACCTGCGTCACCAGGATCCGCGCCGCGGAGAGCAGCGTCGTCGAGGAGCGCGAGACCTTCCCGGGGAAGACCTTGCCGGGGATCTGCGCCACCTCGATCCGGGCGTCGAGCCCGTCGCGGACGCCGTCGGCGGCGTAGAGCGGCACGTTCACCGCCATGCGCAGCACGTCGTCCCGCGCCAGCATCAGGAGCGGCGCGCCAGTGTTCGTGTCCGCCGTGACCGCGTCGCCGACATCGTTGTTGCGGGCCGTCACCACCCCGTCGAAGGGCGCGCGGATCTCCTCGAAGCCGGTCAGGACCTTGAGCCGGGCGACCTGCGCCTCCTGCGCGGCGATATTGGCCTCCGCGACCTTGACGGCGGCCTTGGCGGCGTCGACGTTGGCGGTCTGAGCCAACACCCCGGCCTGGGACGTGTCGGCGTTCTGCCGGGTCTCGATCCCCGTACCGGCGAGCGTCGAGGTCCGACGGTTGGTCACGTCCGCGAGGTGGCGGTTGGCCTCGGCCTGGTCGACCATCGCGCGCGCCTGGATCAGCGCCGCCTGCAGCTGCAGCACCTGCGACTGCGCCTGGACAAGCTGCTGGTCGAGGTCGGGCGCGCTGATCCGGAACAGCAGGTCGCCCTTCCGCACATGCGTGCCGATGTCGACCTTGCGCTCGACGATGTAGCCGGTCGCCCGCGGGTACAGGCTCGCCGTGTCGAAGGCCTGCGTCGTGCCGGTCTGGGTCAGGCTCAGGGGACCGGAGGCCCGCACGGCCCGGGCGACCCGCACGCTCGGCGGCTTCGTCTCGACGGCCGGCGGCGGGCTCGCCGCCCGGGACTGTTCCGGCCAGTGGCGGTAGCCGAGGAACCCGGCGCCCGCCAGCGCGAGCAGGACGAGCCACAGGCGGCCGCCCGAAGCGGAGCCGCGGGCTTCCCCCGCAGCTGAACGATCCGCGTCCGCCATCCTCGCCCCCGGGTCGCGCCGCGCGTCGAAGTCCGCGTCGGCGCGTGCCGACCGGAACGCGTCCAGCGCTGTATTCAATGCATAGACGACGCGCGGGCTCCGGGCGAGATGCCGCAGCGCGGGATGCGGGCCGTTCCCGGATCCTCCGAGCCCGCCCCCGGTTACCCTGCAAAACTCCAGGGACCGACCCGTAATGACCGAGATCTCCAGGCGCGCCGTCATCGCGGCCGCCGGCGGCGCCATGGCAGCGTCCTCCGCGGCGGCGCAATCCGCTCTTCCGGTCGCGCCCGAGCGCGGCGGCAAGGGGGCCGACATCCTGGGCCCGCAGAACCGCCCCCGGGCCGCCGAGGAGCCCTTCACCCTGGCGCCGCCCGCCACCGACCACGGCACCATGCCGAACCTGAAATGGTCGTTCGCGGACAGCCACATGCGGCTGGAGAAGGGCGGCTGGGCGCGCCAGACCACGATCCGCGAGCTGCCGGTCTCGAAGGCCATGGCGGGGGTCAACATGCGGCTCAAGGCCGGCGTGGTCCGCGAGATGCACTGGCACAAGGAGGCCGAGTGGTCCTACATGATCAAGGGCAAGGCCCGGATCACCGCGATCGATCAGGACGGGCGCACCTTCGCGGACGACGTCGGCGAAGGCGACCTCTGGTACTTCCCCGGCGGCATCCCGCACTCCATCCAGGGCCTCTCGGCCGACGGGGTGGACGGCTGCGAGTTCCTGCTGGTGTTCGACGACGGCGGCTTCTCGGAGGATTCCACCTTCCTGCTGACCGACTGGCTCGCGCACACGCCGAAGGACGTGCTCGCCAAGAACTGCGGCCTGCCGGAGAGCGCGTTCGCCAATGTCCCCGAGAAGGAGCTCTACATCTTCCCCGGCCCCATGCCGGGGCCGCTCGCGGCCGACAGGATGGGCGGCTCCGGGCCGGTGCCCAAGACCTTCAGCCACCGGATGCTGGCGCAGGAGCCGCTGCGCACGAAGAGCGGCAGCGTGCGCATCACCGATTCCATCGTGTTCCCGGCCTCGACCAACATCGCCGCCGCCCTCGTCGAGGTCGAGCCCGGGGGCCTGCGCGAGCTGCACTGGCACCCCAACAGCGACGAGTGGCAATACTACCTCTCCGGCCGGGGGCGGATGACGGTGTTCGGCTCGGAATCGAAGGCCCGCACCTTCGACTACCAAGCCGGCGACGTGGGCTACGTGCCCTTCGCCATGGGCCACTACATCGAGAACACCGGCGACACGGTGCTGACCTTCCTGGAGATGTTCAAGAGCCCGCGCTACGCCGACATCTCGCTCACGCAGTGGCTGGCGCTGACCCCGCACCCCCTGGTGCAGGCCCATACCGGGCTGGATCCGAAGCAGGTCGACGCGCTCTCTCCGGTGAAGGCGCCGGTCGTGCCGGGTTGACGCGCCCCGGAACTTGGCCCGACCCTGGCGCGTCGATCGCTTGTAGTCGGATCGATCATCGCACGGAGAGACTCATGCGCGCCGCGTCCCGCGCGCTCCTCGCCCTGGCGCTCGCCCTCCCGGCGGGGGCGGCCTCGGCGCAGGTGCAGCAGAACGACCCGAACGCCGCCAACGCGTCGTTCGCCCTGCAGAGCCAGATCCGGACCCTCAACCAGCAGCGGGTGACGGACTTCAACACGCTCAACCAGACGATCCAGCGCAACGTCCAGTTCGATCCCTACGGCTACGGACCCTATGTGCCCTACCGGGGTGTCCGTGTGGGCCGCCATGTCGGCCGCCACGGGATCGCGCGGCGGGGCGGCGGCGGAGTCAACACGAGCGTGTGCATCGGCTGCTGAGCGGCGTGGACCGCTGCGAACTCCGGGCGGAGCGGGGAAAGCCCGAAAAAAGCCTTTCCCCGCCGACAGGCTTCACCCAGAAGCTATGCCCATGGTGGCGTGCGCATGAACATCCTGCTGATCGGCTCCGGCGGCCGCGAGCACGCCCTGGCCTGGCGACTGGCCCAGAGCCCCCTCTGCACCCGTCTGTTCACGGCGCCGGGCAATCCCGGCACGGCCCGTCACGGGACCAATCGGTCGGACCTCTCCGTCACGGACCACGCCGCCGTAGCGGCCTTCTGCGCCGCGGAGTCGATCGGCCTCGTGGTCGTCGGACCTGAGGCGCCCCTGGTCGCCGGTCTGGTGGACGACTTGAAGGCCGCCGGGATCCGCGCCTTCGGGCCGACCCGCGACGCCGCCCGGCTCGAAGGCTCCAAGGGCTTCACCAAGGATCTCTGCGCCGCCTGCGGCATCCCCACGGCCGCCTTCGCGCGCTTCACCGAACTGGAGCCGGCGCTGGCCTATACCCGGCAGCAGGGCGCCCCGATCGTCGTGAAGGCCGACGGGCTCGCCGCCGGCAAGGGCGTCACCGTCGCCGAGACCCTGGACCAGGCCGAGGACGCGCTGGCCGCCCTGTTCGCGGAGCCGGGTGCCGAGGTGGTGGTCGAGGAGTGCCTGTTCGGCGAGGAGGCGAGTTTTTTTGCACTCTGCGACGGCACCCGGGCGATCCCGCTCGGCACCGCGCAGGACCACAAGCGCGTGTTCGACGGCGACCGCGGCCCCAACACCGGCGGCATGGGCGCCTATTCCCCGGCCCGAGTCGTCACCCCGGAGATCGAGGCCCGGGTCATGGCCGAGATCATCGCGCCGACGCTCAGCGGCATGCGGGCGCGCGGCTGCCCGTTCACCGGCATCCTCTATGCCGGCCTGATGCTCACCGCCGACGGCCCCAAGCTGATCGAGTACAACACCCGCTTCGGCGACCCCGAGGCCCAGGTGCTGATGCCGCGCCTGTCCTCCGACCTCGTGCCGGCGCTGCTCTCGGCCTGCGAGGGCGATCTCTCGGGCGTGAGCCTGGAATTCGACGCCCACCGGGCCGCGCTCACCGTGGTGATGGCGGCGGCGGGCTATCCGGGGGCCGTGGTCCGGGGCTCGGTCATCCGCGGCGTCGACGCCGCCGAGGGCGACGGCGTGTTCGTCTTCCAGGCCGGCACCCGCGCCGAGGACGGGCAGTTGCTGGCCGATGGCGGCCGGGTCCTGGCGGTCACGGCCTTGGGCGACAGCGTCACGGATGCCCAGGCCCGCGCCTACGCGGCGGTGGCCCGGATCGACTGGCCGGAGGGGTTCTGCCGGCGCGACATCGGGTTCCGCGCGGTGGCCCGGGAGGCGGGCGGCGAGGGCTGAGCGTCTGCGCCCTACTCCCCCACCGCCGCCCCGGCCGGCCTCCGGTTGTCGTTGGCGCCGTAGAGCAGGCCCGGCCGCATCCGCTCCGTGCGCGAGGCGTCGTTGCCCGAGGAGGCCGCCTCGGGAAGGATTGGCGCGGCGGCGCGGACCGCGATCAGCTCCTGCGCGCCCCAGGGCTTCTGCTCGACGATCGTGTGACCCATGCCCCGCAGGATCGCCTGCGTGTCCGCCGAGAGCGCGAAGGGCTCGGCGTAGACCGTGTCGGGCAGCCACTGGTGGTGGATGCGCGGGGCGTCGACCGCTTCCTGCGGCTCCATGCCGAAATCCAGCATGTTGATCAGCGTCTGCGCGTTGATCGTGATGATCCGCGAGCCCCCCGGCGAGCCCGCCACCAGCGCCACCCGGCCGTCGCGCAGCACGATCGTGGGCGCCATGGACGAGAGCGGGCGCTTGCCGGCCGCGATCGCGTTCTTCGTGCCCTGCACGAGGCCGAACAGGTTCGGCACCCCGGTCTTGACCGTGAAGTCGTCCATCTCGTCGTTCAGGAAGAACCCCGTGTCGCCGGCGATCACCCCGGCGCCGAAATAGCCGTTGATCGTGTAGGTCAGCGCGGCCGCGTTGCCGGCCCGGTCCATCACCGAGATGTGGGTGGTCTCGGCCCGCTCCCGGGACTCCAGGCCCGGATCCGGGCGGATCTCGGCTGACGGCGTCGCCCGGTCGGGCCGGATCGAGGCCCGCAGCGTCTCCGCGTAGGCCGGCGACAGGAGCCGCGCCACGGGGTTGTCCACGAAGGCCGGGTCGCCCAGCAGCAGGTTGCGGTCGGCGTAGGCGCGCTTCATGGCCTCGACCATCAGGTGCACGCTCCGGGCAGAATTGAACCCCGCCGCGCGCAGGTCGTAGCCGTCGAGGATGCCGAGGATCTCGCACAGCGTGGTGCCGCCCGACGAGGGCGGGGGTGCCGACAGGATCGTGGCGCCCCGGTAGCGGCAGGTCAGCGGCTCGGATTGCGTCACCGTGTAGGCGGCGAAGTCGGCCGCTGTCAGGAGCCCGCCGCCCGCCCGCGACGCCGCCTCGATCGTCTGGGGAATCTCGCCCTTGTAGAACGCGTCCGCGCCGTGGTCGGCGATGGCCTGGAGGGTGCGGGCAAGGTCGGCCTGGACCAGCCGGTCCCCGGGCTGCCAGGGGCTCCCGTCCGGGCGCAGGAAGATCCGCGCGACGTTTCCTTGCGTGGCGAACAGCTTGGTGCCGGATTCGAGGATGTCGGTGTCGCCCCGGGTCAGCACGAACCCGTCCCGGGCGAGCCGGATCGCCGGCGCCATGACCTGGGCCAGCGGCAGGGTGCCGTATTCGGACAGCGCGGTGTTGAGGCCCAGCACGGTCCCGGGCACGCCGGCCGCCTTCCAGCCGCGCAGGCTCGCGCCCTTCACGACGTTGCCCGAGGCGTCGAGATACATGTTTCGGCTCGCCGCCGCCGGGGCCGTCTCGCGGAAGTTGATGAAGCGGCTGCGACCGTCGGCGGCGTGGAGCACCAGGAAGCCGCCGCCGCCGATGTTGCCGCAGCACGGGTTCACCACCGCCTCGGCATAAGCCACCGCCACCGCGGCATCGACAGCGTTGCCGCCCGCCTTCAGGATGTCGGCCCCCACCTCCGAGGCGAGGCGCTGGGACGAGACCACCATCCCGTTCTCGCCCTCCACGGCCGGTCCCGAAGCCGCCCGGGCCGGCGGGCCGCCGAGGAGGAGGAGGGCGGCCAGGAGCAGCGCGCGTGCCGGTGCGATCATCCCTGCCCTCTCCGGTGCGGGTTCCGCGCCGCCATATAGGGCGGGCGGAACGATTCGCGCGTGCCCGACCCTTCCCATGTGCGACCGCATCCTGAGGCGCCGGAGCGCAGCGGAGGCCTCGAAGGCGGGCTCCAGCCAGCCGCGCGATCCCTGGAGCCCTCCTCCGAGGCTGCTGCGCCGTACCTCAGGATGAGGGAGGAGCGAAGGGAGGTGAGGGATCTGGCCGATCCGCCTCACTCGGTTTCGCTTGAACGCTCCCGTTGCGGTGACCCTCTCCGTCATCACGAGCGCAGCGCAGTGACCCAGGGTCGCGCCACGTCAGGAAGCGTGGCGCTGCTGGATTGCTTCGCTCCGCTCGCAAGGACGGCGGTGCCGAAGGCCTCAGCCGTTGCGGAACGTGTAGCTGTAGCCGTTCAGCGCCGGCGCGCCGCCGAGATGGGCGTAGAGCACCTTCGAGCCCTTCGGGAAGAAACCCTTCTTCACGAGGTCGATCATGCCCTGCATCGACTTCCCCTCGTAGACCGGGTCGGTGATCATGCCCTCGAGCCGGGCCGAGAGCCGGATCGCCTCCACGGTTTCCTTCGACGGCACGCCGTAGACCGGGTAGGCGTAATCCTCGTTGAGCACCACGTCGTCGGCCACGATGTCGCCCGCGCCGACCAGGGCGGCGGTGTTCTGGGCGATGTCGAGGACCTGGGCCTTGGTCTGGGCCGGGGTGCAGGAGGCGTCGATGCCGATGATGTTGCGGGCGCGCCCGTCGGCCAAGAAGCCCACCAGCATGCCGGCATGGGTCGAGCCCGTCACCGTGCAGACCACCACGTAGTCGAAGCGTAGGCCCATCTCGGCCTCCTGGCGGCGCACCTCCTCGGCGAAGCCGACATAGCCGAGCCCGCCGTATTTGTGCACCGAGGCGCCGGCCGGGATCGCGTAGGGCTTGCCGCCCTCGGCCTCGACCTCGGCGAGCGCCCGCTTCCACGAATCGCGGATGCCGATGTCGAAGCCGTCATCCACGAGCTGCGTCTGCGCGCCCATGATCCGCGACAGGAGGATGTTGCCGACCCGGTCGTAGACCGCGTCCTCGTGCGGCACCCAGGCCTCCTGGATCAGCCGGCACTTCATCCCGATCTTGGCGGCGACCGCCGCGACCATGCGGGTGTGGTTCGACTGCACGCCGCCGATCGACACCAGCGTGTCGGCGCCGCTCTTGATCGCGTCCGGCACGATGTACTCGAGCTTGCGCAGCTTGTTGCCGCCGTAGGCGAGCCCGGAATTGCAATCCTCGCGCTTGGCGTAGAGCTCGACCTCGCCGCCGAGATGGGCCGTCAGGCGCTTGAGCGGCTCGATCGGCGTCGGGCCGAAGGTCAGGGGATAGCGCTCGAACTTGTCCAGCATCGGGTCTCTCCGGGTCTCGGGGCGCCCCCGGAGGCAGCAGCGGTCTTGGTCCGCCCGGGTGCGTCGAAGCGAGGCCTCGGCGACGGCCCGGCGCGAGGCCCGGCTCCGTCTTCGAGGCGCAGGAAAAGCTATCCGATTCGCGATGAAAGGTGCTCTCGATCTTTCGGATTTGATATCCGATGACTTGCGCCACTGATCCTTTTGGCTGCAGACAGTTCCAGCTCGCGGGCCTTTTCCGAAAGAATCGTTCATGTCGCCAGGGCTCGACCGGATCGACCAGAAGATCCTCCGTCTCCTCCAGACGGACGGACGCATGGCGAATGCCGAGATCGCCGAGCGGGTCGGCACCAGCGCGGCCACCTGCCACCGCCGGATCCAGCGCCTGTTCGCGGACGGGTTCGTGCGGGCGGTCCGGGCCCTGATCGACCCGATGCGGGTCGGGCGCGGCACCCTGGTCTTCGTCGGCGTCGTCCTCGACCGCTCCACGCCCGAGAGCTTCTCCGAGTTCGAGGCGGCCGTACGGGCGATCCCCGTGCTCCTCGACTGCCACCTCGTGGCCGGCGATTTCGACTACATGCTGAAGATCCGCGTCTCCGACATGGCCGACTTCAACCGCCTCCACAGCGCCACGCTGATCGGCCTGCCGGGGGTGCGCCAGACCCGGACCTTCTTCGTGATGAAGGAGGTGATCGACAACGCGCCCCTCGATCTTTGAGGCCGCCTACCCCTCCCCGCGCCGCGCCTTCCGCAGCGCCTCCCACCGTTCGAGGCGCTCGGCCAGCCTTGTCTCGTAGCCGCGCTCCGTGGGCGCGTAGAGGTGCTGGCGCCCCAGCGCGTCGGGCCAGTAATCCTGGCCCGAGAAGGCGTCGGGCTCGTCGTGGTCGTAGCGGTAGCCCTCGCCGTAGCCGATCCGCTTCATCAGCTTGGTCGGGGCGTTGAGGATCGTGCGCGGCGGCGGCAGGGAGCCCGCCTCCTTGGCCAACCGCGTCGCGGCCTTGTAGGCCTCGTAGACGGCGTTCGATTTCGGCGCGCAGGCGAGGTAGATCGCCGCCTGGGCGAGGGCCAGCTCGCCTTCGGGGCTGCCGAGGAAGTCGAACGCGTCCTTGGCGGCGTTGGCCACCACCAGGGCCTGCGGGTCGGCGAGCCCGATATCCTCCACCGCCATGCGCACCAGCCGGCGGGCGATGAACAGCCGGTCCTCGCCGGCATCGAGCATCCGGCAGAGGTAGTAGAGCGCCGCGTCCGGATCCGAGCCGCGCACCGTCTTGTGGAGCGCCGAGATCAGGTTGTAGTGGCCCTCCTGCGCCTTGTCGTAGATCGGCGCGCGCCGCTGCACGATCTCCTGTAGCGCCTCGGCGTCGAGGGTCTCGCCGGGCCGGGCCGAGCGCCAGACCTCCTCCGCGAGCGTCAGGGCCGCCCGGCCGTCGCCGTCGGCCATGCGGACCAGCACGCCGCGCGCCTCCTCGGTGAGCGGCAGGGCCTGGCCGGTCAGCGCCTCGGCCCGGACCAGCAGCCGCGCGATGGCGCCCGGATCCAGCGCCCGGAACAGCAGCACCCGGGCGCGGGACAGGAGCGCGGCGTTCAACTCGAAGGAGGGGTTCTCCGTCGTCGCGCCCACCAGCGTGACGGTGCCGTCCTCCATCACCGGCAGGAAGGCGTCGAGCTGCGCCCGGTTGAACCGGTGGATCTCGTCCACGAACAGCAAGGTCCCCTGCCCGGTCACCCGACGCTTGCGGGCGGCCTCGAACACCTTGCGGAGGTCGGGCACGCCCGAAAAAATCGCCGAGATCTGCTCGAAATGCAGGTCGGTGCCCTGGGCGAGCAGCCGCGCCACCGTGGTCTTGCCGGTGCCGGGCGGTCCCCAGAAGATCAGCGAGCCGAGGCTGCGTCCCCGCAGCAGGCGGGTGAGCGCACCGCCCTCCCCGGTCAGGTGCTCCTGGCCGACGACCTCGGTGAGGGTCTGCGGGCGCAGCCGGTCCGCCAGCGGGCGGGCGGCCTCGGCGCCCGGAGGGCGGCCGGGATCCGGCGCGGAGGGCGGCTCCGCGGAGGCGAACAGGTCGGACATCCGCGCATCAACACCGGGCGCGGCCGGGCGCGCAAGCCGGGCGCCGGAGCTTGCCCACGGTCACGGGCCGGGAGTCGGACCTTTCGGGCTCAGCCGCCGAATACCGAGGTCAGGATCTCGCCGTTGCGGTTGATCGCCACTTCCCAGGAATTGAGGCTGTTGCGGGTGGCGCGATCGAGATCCTTGGTGGTCGGAACCGGCATGCCGTTGACCGAGAGGATCACGTCGCCCTTCTGCAGACCCACGCGGGCGGCGATGGAGTTGTCGTCCACCGCCTGCACGGCCACGCCCTCGGCCGGGAAGTCCACCTGCATCTCCTCGGCCACCGCCGGCGAGGTGTTGACGAGCGTCGCCCCCAGGAAGGGCGAGCGGGTCTTCACCTTGAGCACGTCGCGCGGGCGCGTCTCCGGGGCCGGGGCGAGCTTGACCGAGACTGTCTGACGGGTCGTGCCCCGCAGGATCCCGAAGCGGGTCTGGCCCTGTACGCCCTTCAGGGCGAAGCGGTAGCCGAAGGCTTCCGGGTCGGCGACCTCCTGGCCATCGACCGTGAGGATCAAGTCGCCGCGCTTCAGGCCTGCCTCCTCGGCCGGGCTCTTGGCCTGCAGGCTCGCCACCAGCACGCCGGTCGGGTGGTCGAGGCCCATGCTGTCGGCGATGTCGGGGGTGACGCTCTGGATGCGCGCGCCGAGCCAGGGCCGGCGTACGACGTTCGCCCCGTCGCGGGCGGCGTCGACCACCGCCTTGACCATGCCCACGGGAATCGCGAAGCCGATGCCGTGGCTGCCGCCCGACTGCGAGTAGATCGCCGTGTTGATGCCGACGAGCTGGCCGCGCAGGTCCACCAGCGCGCCGCCGGAATTGCCCGGGTTGATCGCCGCGTCGGTCTGGATGAAGTACTGGTAGTCCGCCGAGCCGACCTGCGTGCGCGCCAGCGCCGAGACGATGCCCTGCGTCACTGTCTGGCCGACGCCGAACGGGTTGCCGATCGCCATCACGAAGTCGCCGACCTCAAGGGCGTCGGCATCGCCGAACGGCATCGGCACGAGGCCCTTCGGCGGCTCCTTGATCTTGAGCACCGCGAGGTCGGTGCGGGTGTCGCGCATCACGATGGCGGCCTCGAACTCGCGGCGGTCGGCAAGCGCGATCCGCACCTCGTTCATGTTGTCGATGACGTGGTTGTTGGTGATGACGAGCCCGTCGGCATCCACCAGCACGCCCGAGCCGAGCGAGCGCTGCGCCCGGTCGCCCCGGGGCCCGCGGCCGCCCTCCGGCTCGCCGAAGAAGCGGCGCATGAACTCCTCCATGGCGCTGGTCCGGGCGCTGGAGCGCTTGTCCACGTGGGAGGCGTAGACGTTCACCACCGAGGGCGAGGCCCGCTTCACCACCGGGGCGAAGGAGAGCTGCACGTCGGCCTTGCTGAGGGGCACGGCTTTCGCCGTCCCGGCCTCCCGGGCCTCCGTGCGCGCCATCTGCGCCGCGGCCGGGCCGGCGGCCATCAGGGCTGCGACGAGGGCGGGCAGGACGAGGCGGGTCAGCATGCAGGGCTCCGGCGTCAGGGCGGGCGCGCGGGCCGGATCGGGATGGCCGGCACGCCCTGCGGGGCCCTACGCTATCGAGGCCGATTGCGGCAGGCCCGCGACACCTTCGCCGCAAGCCTGTCGCAGCAAGCCTGTCGGCCCGTGTCAGACGGCCTCTCGGCTGCGTGACCGGCGCCGTCCCGCAGGGTGAGGCGCCGGCTCGGACTCGGCATCCGGGGCAGCGGCCTTCGCCCGCTGCTGGCCGAGGCCGAGGGAGCGGGCGAGCTGCGCGCGCTGCTCGGAATAGCTCTGGGCCGTCATCGGATAGTCGGCCGCGAGGCCCCACTTGGCGCGGTAGGCCTCCGGGGTCAGACCGCGCAGGGTGAGGTGCCGGCGCAGCGTCTTGTAGGATTTCCCGTCCTCGAACGAGATTAGAAAGTCGGGAGTGACCGAGCGCCGGATCTCCTGCGGGGTCGCCTTGGCGACGGCCGGCCGTGCTCCGCCGCCGGCTCGACCCACCTCTCTGAGGGCGGAATGCACGGCGTTGAGAAGATCCGGAAGATCCGCGCTCTGCACATGATTGTGGCTCACATAGGCTGAGACGATCTCGGCAGCGAGGGTGACGGAGCGGCTATTGCCGCCGTTCGATCGGGCCATGACGTGTGCGTTGCCTTCCCGTGGTGACGAAACTCGCCAGAACGCAAGCACTGCGTCGCGCTTCGGATGTCTGATACAAGCGCTTTTCCAGAATCGGTCAAGTCTTAAATTCAGAATAGGAGTCTCTCATCGTAGACCGCGTAAGAAGTGCGTTCCTGAACGCTCAACCTGAGAGAGCGTTGCTTGATAAAACTTCATTTGTGCGCAATGGATATGTCACTCCGACCTCCCGCCACGAACCTGGCCGCGCCGCACGGGTGGAGCCCGGCCATGTCGGCTGTGAAGACCTTGAAATCCTTGAGGAGTGAGCCGGGCACGTGCCGGGGCCGTGCGTTTCGTCCGGGGTAGTCCTGCCCTCGACACTCGGAAGAGACGGCGCAACCCAAACGTGCCGAGTAGTCGAAGCAGATGCGGGCCGGAATTGCGACGCGGTCACCGGAGGCGCAGACCAGCATCGCGGCGTCGCAGGTGTATCGGGGCGCCTCGCGGCCGAGCAGGACCGCGCGCAGACGGCTCGCACGAAAAAGCCCGCCGCGCTTATGGGCGCGGCGGGCTTCGTTCGAGCTTGTTTTGGTTGCGGGGACAGGATTTGAACCTGTGACCTTCAGGTTATGAGCCTGACGAGCTACCGGGCTGCTCCACCCCGCGCCAAGTGTGTGCGGCTTGTCCCGCCGGGCGTGCGGCCTGTGTGAGGCTGCGGCGGGGGCCGGATCGGTGTTCGTGTCGAGGGAACGGCGCGGGCTCGTGCGAGCATGCGCTTTCGATTGCGATGGGCAGGCCTGGCGGCGACCGACTCTCCCGTGTCTTG